>JASFTA010000392.1:0-3447 GCA_050114115.1 Desulfobacterales bacterium
TATTCTTAAAGGTTGGCGAGAGTTGTTCAAATTCATCGATGAGGGCCTGTCGATCAAGTTTCGTAACTTTTAATTGGGGATCACCCATCACGATGGCGGAGGCCGGTTCCAACCCCATATCCAGAAAAGGAATTGGACCGATGACATCGCCCTTCTCCATACTGCTCACCAGCATGACGATGCCTGTTTCGGTTTTACGAACGACCGAAGCATTACCACCGGTAATCACGAACGCCTTATCATCATTTTTACCTTCCATGATAACGGGGCGGCGATCCTTCAAGATCTGCTTGGCGTCGTCTTGCTGAAGATAAGTATTCACCGCGTTTTGCATAACGCCGGCATAGCGTTTGTCCACACTGCGCACCAGGTTTTGAAACTCGGCCGACATCCTGCCAAGTTCACTACCCAATCCTTGCGAATCCAGCATTCCCAACTGAACGTTACCGACGGCCGTGGCCGTTACATTGCGCACACTGTCATCCGCCAGTAAGGAACTCAAACTGCCAATGAAGGCACCGTCGCTGATCTGTAGGAAGGTAATCGGGCCATCCGGCGTTGCTTTCGATAGTTCAACCGTTCCCTCCAGAATGACCCATATCCAGTTGCCGTGGTTGCCTTCAATGATGATTTCTTCGCCATCGAAAAACTCTTCTTCATCGACGACATGGAGGTAGTCAACCAACGGGCCTTTAATGACCGGGATCGACGATTTCTTTTTGTCGGGAATCGCGTCTGCTTTTTCGAAAGCCACCGGTTCCAGTCGTTCGATTTCACCATCATCCAGTTTGCGCAGGCCGTCAAGGATGATTTCCATCCGGCTTTTGTTAATGGTCGTTTGACCGTCATAGTCTTCTAGGCCAAACGCGAACTCGCCTTCCGACCATCCAAAGAGCGAAAAAATCGCCTCCAGACCGCTTAGTCTACCGTTCAGGGCATGGACCGGATTGCCCTTGTTAAAGAACACCACACCGGGCTCGGACGCGTATTTAGTGGTAATCCGCAGGACACCGGTACTCGTATTGGAACCTAACAACTGGAGTAATTCAGCCAGGTTGAGGAAGCTCAAATTGCCGGAAAGAACAGCATTGTTTGCCATAGGCGTACCCTATTTAGCCCACTTCAATTCCCGCTGCAGGTGCAGAAGGGTCAGCTTGAGACAATCGGTGATGGTCGGGGCCACCCCCTTGCCGTTGATGGCGGCGGCGGTATGCGACGGCGCCTTGAGTTGGCGGTTGAGATCGTGCTCCATCTGCGCGATTGGCATTAAAGGGATGCCTTCTTCTTCCAGGTCGCGTTTATTATACTGCATGACCAGGGGAATTTTGAAGATACTCGAACCGTACGATTTGAGATTTTCATGCAAATCCTTCAAGGACAACATGTTTTTTTCTCGGCGGACCTCCAGGGAATCGGCGACAAATACAACCCCGTCGACTTCCTTGAGGACCAGCTTGCGGGTTGAGCTGTATTGTACCTGACCAGGCACTGTGTACAGTTGGACTTTTACGTCACATCCTTTGATTTTACCAAGTCCCATCGGCAGAAAATCAAAGAAGAGGGTTCGGTCCCCCTCGGTGTCGATGGATACCATTTCGCCTGAGATCTGTTTTTTATAGGTTTTAAATATGTGTTCGAGATTGGTCGTCTTGCCACAACGCCCGGGCCCGTAGTAAACAATCTTACACTCGATTTCCCGCTTTTTGAAGTTAAAGGTCGCCATCCAGATCAGCTCCAGAGCAAATTGCGCTGTAATTAAGTCGTTAAAATCGTTATATCCAGACTGTAGTCGCCTTCTTTGGGACCGGATTTTATTCGTGTTTTAGCGGTCACGACACCCGATCCATTCAATATGGCAATCGGCGAAAAAAACTGCATTTCCTGCAGCTTGGTCCCGGCCTTCAATTCCTTGAGAAGTGATTTCTCCGTATTGGGAATGATTAAGTTGATGGAGTTGCCGGTTTGAAAGCTAACGTCAAATTCAAGCATCTGCCCCTTTTGGGGGCCCGTTTGCAATTGGATCCCAACCGAATTGATATCGAGAAACTCCTCCTCGTGGAGCTCGAGTTCGCTATCGAAATCGACCGATTCCGCTTCGACTTCATCCACGAAATCATCGCCGGCAAGGTTCGGGACACCCTGCGCCGCCTGGCTTTCAATTTCCTTGTCTTCCCGAACCTTAGCGCGCTCCGGCAGTGTGTCGTCATGGCCCAGCTTGCGCAATCGGGTTTCGAGAAAAAACCGAATCTTTTTCAATTCGACATCTTTAAACCCGTCGTCGTCGACCCAGGCCTTAAAACGTTCCACGGCCTGGTTCAAATCGGATAGTTCGACATAACAGCGGATTATGTTTTTAGCCGCCGCGACGCGCACAGCGTCGTCGGCCAGCAGACGGTCGAATTCATCAAGCGCCCGGTCGAATTGACCAAACTTCGCCAAGGCAATGGCGCCTTCCAACTCCCGGGAAGCATCGCTCTCGCTCTGGCTGCCACCAAACAAATTCTTGATCAAATCCTGTTTCTGGTCAGATACGGTGGGCTTGGAGGTGGCTTCATTGATCTTGTTGATCTCTTGATTGAGAACCACAACCTTTTGAACGATGCTCTTGATCAGTTCCTGACTGTTGGCAATCTGCGAATTGCGTTTAAGGATTTCGGTAGCTTTTTTATAGCGCTCCTTGGCCTCGTTCAACAACCCCTGCTGTTGATACAGGCCGGCTTCCCGGAGCAGTGTCTTGATTTGTGCGGTCGCCCCCATTTGGACTTCATCGCTTTCATTGGTGACGTCGGGTTATCGAAAAAATTGTATCCGTAACAAACCAGAAGAGTTACGTCTATCTAGAAGGATATACTCGAATTTCAAATTAAAAGTCAATATGATCGCCTATATAAATCTGTTGACATAAATTTCATTCATGTTATCAAATCATTCTTTTAATTCGCACCATTTATCGTCACAACCGCCTTAATCTCCAAATATACCCTTAACCCCATTGATCCACAAGGAGCAGCACATGGACAAAAAAGTTACAGTTGTCGGTGCCGGGCATGTTGGTGCCACCGCCGCCCAACGTTTGTCAGAAAAAGGTTTGAGTGACGTCGTCCTGGTAGACATCATCGAAGGTGTCCCGCAGGGCAAGGCGCTGGATCTCATGGAAGCAGCCCCGATTGAAAAACACGATTCAACCCTAGTGGGGGTCAACGCGTACGAAGCCACGGCCGGATCGGATATCGCGATCATTACCGCCGGTATCCCTCGCAAGCCGGGAATGAGCCGCGACGATCTCATCAGCACCAATGCCGGAATTGTCGGTCAAGTGGCTGAACAGATTGCCAAATATTCACCCGAATGTATTCTGATAATCGTCAGCAATCCGCTGGATGCGATGTGTCACGTGGCCCATAAAGCCTCCGGATTCCCCAAAAACCGGGTCATCGGTATGGCCGG
>JASFTA010000393.1:0-3446 GCA_050114115.1 Desulfobacterales bacterium
GGCTCCAGACCGTACTTCTTCTGGCGCCGGTCGATAACGATGTGTGAAATGAGCGTGCAGAGGCCGACCACCAAGACGGCGACCATCCCGAGGGCGGCACCGGGGCCGCGCCCGGCCGCGCTCTGCATGTAGACATAGATGCCGTAGGCCAGGGGCCCATCCGAATTTTCGGCCACCAGCATGAGGGTCATCCCCAGTTCGACGGCTGCTGTCGCAAAACTGGTGACGAATCCCGCCAGGATACCACCGCCCATCAGCGGGATCACGATTTTGCGCACGGAGGCCAGCTTGCTGGCACCCAGATTCTCGGCTGATTCCTCCAGGGAGACGCTCACCTGTTGCAGGGCTGCCGTGCAGGCCCGCAAGGCGTAAGGTAAACGACGAACGGAAAGGGCCAGGACAATGGCCACCCACCAGGTCGCCATGGGCTGATTCTCCATCCAGGGAACCTGGTAGCCGTAGAAGGTCCGCAGGTAGCCGATCCCGATGACCAGACCCGGGATGGCCACGGCCGACATGGCGATATAATCGAGCCATTCACGCCCGAACATCCTAGTGCGCAGCGCCAGGTAAGCAATAGCCGTGCCCAGCACCACATCGATCGTTGCTGCCAGGGCCGAGTAGAGAACCGTATTGGTCATGTATTCGGGTGTTTCGGCAAAAATGGCGGCGAAATGATTCATGGTGAAAGCATCCGGCAGCACGCTGAAAGACCAGATAGTGCCCAGCGACAGCAGGGTCAGTCCAAAATGAGGGGCCAGCACCAGCGCCATGATGAGGAGGATGATGCCCCAGGCCATGGTTTTCTCCCAGGGGCGCATGCGCCGTTTGGCCAGACCGCCGCCCCCCTTTTGAACCGTCGCATACTCCTTGCCTTTCAACATCCGCATGGCCATCCACATGGATGAGAGCGCAATCACCACCAGAATGACCGAAATCACGTACCCCATGGGGTCCTTGATGCCGATGGAGGCGATGCGCAGGTATGCCTGCGGCGCCAGCATATTGTTGACGTTGAGCAGCAGAGGGGTTCCCAGATCGTCGAAGACTTTCAGGAACACCAGGGAAGCACCGGCCATGTAGCCCGGCATCGCCAGGGGCAGCACGATACGGCGAAACAGGCGCAGGCCGGAACAGCCCAGGTTCTGGGCCGACTCCTCCATGGAGCGATCGATATTCTGCAACGCGGCGGAGAGATTGATCAGGATAAAGGGGAAATAGTGTAGGCTCTCCACGAAGATCACCCCGTTGAGTCCTTCCATCAGGGGGATCGTAATGCCGAACCAGTCGTCGAGCAGCAGATTGATGCTGCCGTTGCGGCCGAAGAGCATCATCATGGCGACGGCCCCCACGAAGGGGGGCATGATCAGGGGAATGATCCCCAGGCTCTGGATAATGACCGCGCCTTTGAACTCGAACCGGGAGGTAAAATAGGCCAGGGGCATGGAAAACAGGGAGGCCACCACGACCGACATCACCCCCACATATAGCGAGTTCCAGAAGGATTCGCGAAACAGCGCCGTGCTGAAGAAGTCTTTGAAATTGAGCAGGGTAAATTCACCGGTCGTGGCATCCATGAAGGCCACGAAAACCACTTTGACCACCGGAATGACGAGAAAAAGCAGCAAAAATAGAAAAATCAGCGCCATCAGCGCCGTTTGGCCCGGGTGCTTGCGATACTCAGATAAAACCACGCGCCTCCCCCCTTAAGGTCATCCCACGGTTGGCCCCCATTCGGCCCGGCAGCGGATAGCCTGAGCCGCTCATCGCCCGGCCGCGCCGCGGGATGGGGCGGGCCGGGCGATTCAAGCACAGCGGTTGCAACCGTTTTAACATGCGCCTACCCGGAAATGGTCGATCCTGGTTCAGGTCAAGGGCACAGCGATTTCAAACCCACAGGCGCAGCCAGGCTAAGTCGAGGATTGCATAGGAGCGAGAACGACGGCCTGGACCGAAAGATGCCATTCCGGCATGGGCACTACTTCAGCATGGCCAGGGCCTGCTCGGCCTTTTCCTTGGCATCCGCGTAGTTCTTCTTGGTGAAGGCATCCCACTTTTCTTCAACCTCGGCCTGCCGCGGCGGCACCTTGACGCCCGCTTTGTTGCGTTTCTTGAAGACGTCCGAGGTAAACACGCCGGGGTAGTTGTTGTCTTTGGCTTCGGCTTCGGAAAGCGGCATGGCCACCACCAGGCGGCGGGCTTCGGCGATCAATTCTTGCGCTTCCGCGTTGGTCTTGCCTTCCAGGGCGGCCTCGGCCGCCTGGATGGCCTGCATGGCGGCCACCAGATCCTCGCGCCGGTAGGTGATCATCACATCGAACAGCGAGTTGACGATGTTGTAGCGGTCTTTGGAAAGCTGGACGTCGAACTTGACCGCCGCACCGATGGACTGATCCTTAAAGGGGTTGGGGAAATCCTTGGGGGCCTTGGCATAGGTGTCGGGATTGACCGGCAGTCTGCGAATCGCCGGGTCCAGCAGGAGTTCCTGTCCCTCGACCGAGAGCAGGAATTCGATGAACGCCTCGGCCGCCCTGGTATGCGGCGCATTTTTTACGATGGCGATATTGGCCGGCACCAGGGTGGTTACCGTGGGGTAGACGAAGTCCACCGGAAACCCCGTGGCCTGGGAGGAAAACCCAAAAAAATCGATCACGATGCCGACGCCGAAATCACCGCTGTTGACCCCTTCCGGCACCCCGAAGCTGCGCTCGGTGACCATCTTGAAGTTGCCGGCCATCTCTTTCCACAGGGCCCATCCCTTGTCCCATCCGTCTCCCTGAAGCACGGTTTCAACCGTCAGGTGGGTGGTCCCGGAGCGCGAGGGCGCCGACATGCCCACATGGCCATGGTAAACCGGCATTTTGAGATCCTCCCACTCACGGGGAACCGGGATCTTTTTGCGGTCGAGGTAGCGCGTATTCCACATGATGCCGTAACCCGAACCGGCAAAGCCGATGTAGTAGCCGTCCGGATCGTTGATCGGGTAGGATCCGATTTTTTCGGGAATACCGCTGGTCTTGGGCGCGTAGCGTGCCAGCAGACCATCCGCCTTGAGAACCTCGAAAGCATCCGGGGCGGAAGCCCACATGAGGTCGGAAGCATTGGCCTGGGCGGTTTCCTGGATGTACTTGACACCGGCGGAGGTCTTTTTCTGCAGAATCTCCACCACTGTACCCGGATTTTTGGCCTCGAAGGCCTTTTTGAAGACACCGGTGAGATCCTTGGGATAGGACGTCACGATCACCAGTTTATCCTCGAGGGCGGCGACCGTGGACGGCCCTCCGACCCACATGGTGGCCAGGATCACAAGGACGAACATCGTAAAGATTTTACGCATGGCTTTCCTCCTTTGGTGGTGGATACGGGTGATGGTTTTCGCGCGCGGTCATCATGGTGACAAAAAAAGGATGGGACCGCCCGATGACCCGCCATCGCGGTGCAAGCTG
>JASFTA010000394.1:0-3440 GCA_050114115.1 Desulfobacterales bacterium
AAGGCATTGATCCGCGGGGGGAATCAACAGGAAGGCCTACCCGTCCGGCCTGCTCATCCCCAGCGCATGACGATGATGATCCAGACCACCGAAAGAAATGTTCCGAACCACAGCGCTAAATCGGTAAGCCCCAACCAGGCCAGGTGGATATAGGCGCTCCCCAGCAGTCCCAGAAAAAAGCGCGTCCCCCGCGTGGTGGGAATCATGAGAAACCCCCGGCGTTCAATGGTCGGGGACACCAGCTCCCAGACCAGCATGCCGCAGAGCATCAGGAAAATACACGTAAAAAAGATGGCCGTCGGTTTGGTCCAGTACATCCACTCGAGACCCATCGGTGTCCCCTCATCAAACGCGGCCGAGGGCAAAACCCTTGGCCAGGTGGTTGCGTACAAACCAGATCACCAAGCCGCCCGGCACGATGGTCAGCACGCCGGCGGCGGCCAGCAGGCCCCAGTCCAGGCCGGTGGCGCTGATGGTGCGTGTCATGGTCGCCACGATCGGTTTGGCCTCGGTGATCGTCAGTGTCCGGGCAAAAAGCAGTTCGACCCAACTGAACATGAAGCAGAAAAAGGCGGTCACCCCGACCCCGGCGCGAATCAGCGGTATGAAAATCGTGGCGAAAAAACGGGGGAAGCTGTAACCGTCGATAAACGCGGTCTCATCGATTTCCTTGGGGATCCCGGACATGAAACCCTCCAGAATCCAGACGGACAGGGGCACGTTGAAAAGGCAATGGGCCAGGGCCACCGCAATATGGGTATCCATCAACTTGAAGGTCGAATAAAGCTGCAGATAGGGCAGCAGAAAGACGGCCGGAGGGGCCATGCGGTTGGTGAGCAGCCAGAAGAACATCTGACCGTCGCCGATGAACTTGTAGCGCGAAAATGCATAGGCCGCGGGCAGGGCAAAGGCCAGGGACATCACCGTATTCATGCTGACATAGATGATGGCATTGATATAGGCCATATACCAGGTGGGATCCGTGAAAATCTTGACATAATTTCGAAAGGTGATGTCGGCCGGATAGAGGGCGAAGTTGCCGAGGATATCGGCGTTGGTCCTCAGGGACATGTTGAGCATCCAATAGATCGGAAGGATCAAAAATCCAAAATAGATGCACAGGGCGATGGTTCGTTTCTGAATTTTCATCCCTTCTCTCCTCGACCGACATTCAGCAGGGCCTGATAAAAGGCAAAACTGAAGAGCAGGACAATCAGGAAATAGATCAGCGAAAAGGCCGCCGCCGGCCCCAGGTCGAACTGCATGGTGGCGAGTTTGACCAAATAAATCGAAAGGAAGGTGGTCGTATTGCCCGGGCCGCCACCGGTCAGCGCAAAAGGCTCGGCGTAGATCAGAAAGCTGTCCATCCAGCGCAGCAATACGGCAATCGTGAGCACACCGCGCATTTTGGGCAGCTGTATGTAAAGGAAGGTGGCCCAGGCGGAGGCGCCGTCGATTTTGGCCGCCTGGTAGTAGGCCTCGGGGATGGCGCGCAACCCGGCGTAGGCCAGGAGGGCCACCAGGGGCGTCCAGTGCCAGACCTCCATGGCCAGCAGCGTAATCCAGGCATAGAGGGGCTTGGCGGTGTGATCGAAGGGCACCGCCAGCAAATCCAGACTGTTGATGCCCACACCGAACAGGCCAATATCCGGCCGGGTGAAAATGATCCAGATGGTGCCGATCACATTCCAGGGGATGACCAGGGGCAGCGCCAGGATGACCAGCGACGCCGAAACGCCCCAGCCGCGTTTGGGCATGGCCAGCGCAATCAATATCCCCAGGGGGATTTCGATCAGCAGGACCAGTCCGGAAAACAGGAATTGGCGCCAGAGGGCATCATGCAGACGGTGGTTGGCCAGCATCTCCTTGAACCACTCGGTGCCGACGAAGACCGCCTGGCCGGGGCCGAATATGTCCTGGAGCGAATAGTTGACCACGGTCATCAGGGGAATGATGCCGCTGAAGGCGACGATGATAAAGGCCGGAAGCACCAGAAACCAGGCTCGGTTGTCTTGCCATTTTTCCATGAAGTCGCCCCTTAGATTTAGTGCCCTTTCCCAGAAATAGTCCCTTTTTGGTTGAGGCTCACACCCTGCGGCGGGATTTCGCCCCCATTCGTATGACGGTCGGTGTTTAGGAAACCGAAGACGGTTCTCGACGGCGCTGAGGATTTCAAAACCGCGCGAACGCCGGTGCGGGCTGAAAGAAGCCCGCTATGGATCGCCACTATTTGACCAGCCGCCCATCGGCAAACAAGCGGGTCCACTCCGGGGGGAAGACAAGCCAGGCCCGGTCCGCGGGTACGGGTTCGCCTTCCGGGAGCCTGGCCCGCAGGGTCTTGCCGGCCAGGCTGACATTCACGATCCGATAACTGCCCTGGTCTTCAACCGTCTTGACGTTGGCCGGCACGGCGCCCTCCTCGGCCGCCATCGACAACTTCAAATGCATCGGCCGGATGCCCAATTCCAGCTTACCCTCGGCGTCGTGTCCCCTGGCCGCGACGCGCTCGTCCAGAACGATGCGGGCGCCGTTGCAGCAGGCCTCACGGCCTTCCAGGGTGCAATCCAGGAAATTCATCCCGGGGCTGCCGATAAAGTACCCCACGAAGGTGTGCTCGGGGTTCTCAAAAAGATCCTGGGGCGAGCCGATCTGCACGATTTCGCCCTCGTACATGACGACAACCTTGTCGGCAAAGGTCAAGGCCTCCACCTGGTCATGGGTCACGTAGATAAATGTTAATTTAAGCTGCTCATGGATATCCTTTAGTTTGCGTCTCAGATTCCATTTCAGATGCGGGTCGATCACGGTGAGGGGTTCATCGAAAAGGATCGCCGCCACATCATCGCGGACCAGTCCCCGCCCCAGTGATATTTTCTGCTTGGCATCGGCGGCCAGTCCCGCCGCACGCTTATTGAGATACGGCGTCAAGTCAAGGATCTCGGCCACCTCGTGGACGCGGTGATCGACATCACGGCCCTCGATGCCCCGATTCCGCAGAGGAAACGCCAGGTTATCGAAAACCGTCATGGTGTCGTAGAGCACCGGGAACTGAAAAACCTGGGCGATGTTGCGTTTTTCGGGGGGCAGCGCGGTGACGTCCTTACCGTCGTAGAGCACCTGCCCGCGCGTGGGATTGAGCAGGCCGGAAATGATATTCAGCAGGGTGGTCTTGCCGCAGCCCGATGGGCCCAGCAGGGCATAGGCGCCGCCGTCCTCCCAAACGTGATGGATTCGTTTGAGGGCGTAGTCCGCCTCATCCCGGGGTTTGGGGCGATAGCTGTGGGCGATTTCATGGAGTTCAACGCGCGCCATCTAAGTCTCCTACGCCGCCGGTTCCTGATGACTGTCGAGTGTCGGAGAGGCAACCAGGCGGCCCTCGAGATCGAAAACAAACAGACAGCCCGGGTTGACATACAGGGTGATCGCCGATCCGATCCGAT
>JASFTA010000395.1:0-3438 GCA_050114115.1 Desulfobacterales bacterium
CACCTCGTTGACGGACTTCTTGTCGACGTCGACCTCGGCGTTGAGGGCCGACATGGTGGCGTCATCGAAGAGCGCGGACAGCTTGTTCAGGTGGTCGGCCAGTTCCGGGTTCGCGTCCAACGTCTCCTTGCGAACGGTCGGGGTAATCGCATAGGCCGGGAAGTAGTTTTTGGTATCCTTGAGCACACTGAAGTTAAAGGCCGGAATGCGTCCGTCGGTTGCAAACACCAGCCCCACGTCGACGTCGCCATCCTTCAAGGCCTTGTAGACCAAACCGGTCTCCATGCGCTTGACATCCGAACGCGGGAACTCGAAGCCGTAGGCTTTCTGGAGCGGTTTCAAGCCGTCGTCGCGTTTGTAGAACTCGATATTGCACCCGAAGGTCAACTGTTCGCCGCTATTGAGTTTGGCGGCCAGATCCTCCAGGGACTTGAGACCCTTGGATTCGGCATCCGCCTGTCGGACGGCCAGGGCATAGGTGTTGTTCGCGGCCGAGGGATTCAGCCAGACGATGCCGATGCCCGCGTCCTTGGCCTTGACGGCGTCGTAGATCTCCTCACCGGGCTGGTTGGCGAACTTGTTTTTATGGAAGTTCAGAAACGCCGTGCCCGTGTATTCCCAGTAAAGGTCGACCTGTTTGTTCTCCAGCGCCTCACGCACCAGCGAAGTTCCCATGCCGGTTTTGAGTTCGACGTCGTAGCCTTGGGCGGTCAGATACTGGCCCGTGATCTCCGCCAGAAGAAGCTGTTCGGTGAACCCCTTGCCGCCAACGACCACGGAAGCTGCCGTGGCCGTTTGGACCGTAAAGACGGTGATGAACAGGATTACAACGACAGTCAAAAGTTTGCATGCGTTTTTCAAGATCATCTCCTCCTCCTTAGCGTTATTCTTGCGCAAACCGCTGCGGGTTTACACCTTTGGGTAAAAACCAGTACTGCAGCTTCTGCAGGACAAAATCCGTCACAATGGCCAGGGCGGCCACCGACAGGGAGCCGATCAACAGCGAATTGAATTCATTGAGTTGAATCCCGGTGAAGATGTACTCCCCCAGGCTGTCGGCGGCGATCAGGGTGATCAGGGGGCTCGTGCCGACATTCAGGGCAAAACCGGTCCGGATACCGGCGGTGATCACGTAGCTGGCATTGGGAATCTGCACTTTCCACAAGATCTGCTTGTCGGTCATCCCCTGGCCGCGGGCCGCTTCGATCATGTGTTCGGGAACTTCGCGAATACCCTGGAAGGTATTGCGCACCACCGGCAGAATCGTAACGGTAACCAGACCGATAAAGGCCGATTTGAATCCTAGCCCGGTGAGGGTCATGATGATCGCCAGAATCGCCAGGGTGGGAACGGCCGAGAGAATGTTGAAGCTCTGGGAGAACATTTCCGAATAACGCTGAAACCAGGGGCGCGTCATCAGGATGCCGGCCGCAATGCCCAGCAGCGACGCCGTGATCCCAGAGGAAATGACGATCACCACCGTCTGCCGGAGCAGATAGATCCAATCCTCGAAGGTGTCGACAAACTCCCGAATCAGACCGGTCGATTCCGAGAAAACCCCAAACAGGTAAATCAGCGCCAGCAGGACATACAGGGCGAACATCTTGCTTCTTTTGATGAGCTCGATGACGTAGTTCATACGTCGATCTTTCATGGGGCCATATTTCATGGGGCCATCCTATGTAATTTTGTCGCCGCGCTTGCGGGGCGCTTCACCGAGAAGGCTGGCAATGAGGTGTTGGGTGGTATAGCCTTTGTAGGCTCCGTCGTCGTCCACCACCGGCAGCCAGTCGCAGGCGTGGGCATACATTTGGGACACGGCGTCGTGCAGGCTGTCGTTTTCATGGATCGTTCCGGGGATCGGGTCGAGGTATTCGCTGATCGAACTGCTGGCATCCCCCTTGAGCTCTTCCTTGGTGATGTATCCCCGGGCCCGGCCCCGCGGACCGACCACCACGGCGATGTGGGCGTTGCGTTCGCGCATTTTTTCCGCCGCCTTCGCCACGGAGTCGTCAAGCTGGACCGCCATCCGGAACGGCATGATCGCATCGCTGACGCTGATGAGTTTAAGGCGCTTCAGGGCGCGGTCGGTTCCCACGAATTCCCTGATAAACTGGTTGGACGGGTTGGCCAGGATTTCGTCGGGCGTGTCGCACTGCTCGAGGACGCCCTCGCGGAAGATGGCAATTTTATCGCCCATTTTGATGGCTTCATCGATGTCATGGCTGACAAACAGGACGGTTTTGCCCAGCTCCGCGTTCATCTTCAGAAATTCGTCCTGAATCACTTCGCGGTTGATGGGATCGATGGCGCCGAAGGGCTCGTCCATCAGCATCACGGGCGGATCGGCGGCCAGGGCCCGGATCACGCCGATTCGTTGTTGCTGGCCGCCGGAAAGCTCGCGCGGATAACGCTTGAGAAAGATGTTGGAGTCGAGGTTGACCATCTCCATCAATTCGCGGGCCTTCTGGCGGCTTTTTTGCTTGTCCCATTTCAGCAGGTCCGGCACGACGCAGATATTGTCTTCGATGGTCATATTGGGGAACAGGCCGATCTGCTGAATGACGTATCCGATTTCACGCCGCAGGGCGATGGGGTCCAGATCATCGATATCCTTGTCGTTGATATAGATCTTGCCCGAGGTCTTGGGGATCAGTTTGTTGATCATCTTCAGGGCCGTGGTTTTGCCGCACCCCGACGGTCCCAGGAAGATGCAGATTTCCCCCTTGCCGACCTCCATGGAAACGTTGTTGGCGGCAATGACCGGCTCTTTGCCCGGGACTTCAAAATGTTTGGTCAAATTCTCAAGTCGAATCATGACGTCGCTCCACGCAGCCCCTTGGGGGTCAGCATTTTCTGGATAAATAAAAAGAGATAATCCGCGATGATGGCCAGGAGGGAAACCGCCACCGCGCCGACGATCAGTTTGACGCTGTTGGTCCCGGTGATGCCCTCGTTGATAATGGTGCCCAGACCGCCGGCACCGATGTACACCGCAATCGTGGCCACGGCGATGTTCATGACCACCGCCATGCGGACCCCGGCCATGATGACGGGAACGGCCAGGGGAATTTCGACTTGCGACAGACGCTGCCAGTCGCTCATGCCCATCCCTTTGGCCGCTTCACGCAGGGCCGGGTCGATATTGTTGATGGCGGTATAGGTGTTGCGAATAATCGGCAGCTGGGAATACAGGAAGATGGCGATGGCGGCCGGCCAGAACCCTATCCCGCGGTCGATCAGCGACAACAAGGGGATCATCAGGCCGAACATGGCCACCGAAGGAATGGTTATGATCACCGAGGCGACATATAAAACGGCATCCGCAAGATTTTTATCCTTGGTGATCAGGATCCCGATCGGCACGCCGGTCAGGATCGCCACGCCCACCGAGATGCTCACCAGATATAGGTGCTCGATCGTCAGCCGGATGATGGT
>JASFTA010000396.1:0-3434 GCA_050114115.1 Desulfobacterales bacterium
GAACAGCAGCTACCTCATGCCGGAGGCGCATTTCCAAAGTGAGGCCAATACCTGGATCAATGACCGCGTGATCGGACGCCGCGAGCGCAAGCCCAACGTGACCCAGGCCATCCATGACCAGCGCGCCTCCCTTAAAGCCCACCTGCACCGCTTTATCAAACGTTTCAACATCAATCTGCTGGTGGTTGAAAATGCGCTGACGATCCCCATGCAGGTACCGCTGGGCCTGGCGCTCACCGAGACGATCGCCGAAACCCAGATTCCGACCATCTGCCACCACCACGATTTCTACTGGGAGCGGGTGCGCTTCACGGTTAACGCCGTAAGCGACTACCTGCGGATGGCCTTCCCCCCCAACCTGCCCAACATCCAGCACGTGGTCATCAACTCCGAAGCGCGGGAGCAGCTGGCGCTGCGCACGGGCATCGCTTCCGTCATCGTGCCCAATGTGCTCGATTTTGAGCACCCGCCCCATGCGGACACCGAGGGTCCGCTTCGTTTTCGCCGGTCCATCGGTCTGCGGGATGACGACCGCATCATTCTGCAGCCGACCCGCATCGTGCAGCGAAAGGGCATCGAACACGCCATCGAATTGGTCAAGGCCCTCGACGACCCGCGCTGCAAACTCGTGATCTCTCACGAGGCCGGCGACGAGGGATTCGAGTACGCCGAATGGCTCAAGGAATACGCCTGCGAGCACCAGGTTGACCTGCGGCTGGTCACCACCCGGATCAGCGATCCCTTGCGCGCGGAACAGGCAGGCAGCCTGGCGCCCTCGCTGTGGGACGTCTACCCCTTCGCCGATTTTATCACCTACCCCAGTCTCCAGGAAGGGTTCGGCAACGCCTTCATCGAAGCGATCTATTTCCGCAAACCCATGATGGTCAACCGTTACGCCATCTTCGTGCGCGACATCGAACCCCTGGGGTTTGATTTGGCCCTGATGGATGGTTACCTATCGAAGAAGACGGTGCAGCTCGTCAAGGAGATTCTCTCCAACCCGGAACGGCGCAAGGCCATGGTCGATCGCAATTACGCGATCGCCCGGCGGCACTATTCCTATACAATCCTGCGGGAGCGGTTGAGCGTGCTGCTGCGCAGCCTGTATGGCGATGCGGTCGCGCATCTGGAACCAGGCCACGATACGCACGCCCACCAGGATGTTTTCGAGATTGCGCCCTACCAGGTGGACTACAAGCGCTTCAACCGCCAGGATTGCCAGCGGCGCGCAGCACGCTGATCCTGTTCTCAAACCAACAGCCGCCGTGGCATCCGCAACCCGTAAAACGCAATGATTGCGCTTGTCGAAGGGACTTCGATGGGATTCAAACCGGCATCCGGCATCAAGGGGCGTGTCTTCATACCGGAAGAAACCCCAAGGGCCCGCAAGAAACATGACTGCCCGGATTGCTATCGGTGCCAGCAATGCGGCGACGATCGCTGTCAGCTCTGCCGAAACGCCGGGGAATGCCACGCGCCCCACATAAATGACGCGGCAATCTGCTGTGATCGTGACGGCCAGCCGCAGACCATCCCGGCAGGCGGCCACCGGCCCCACTGACGTTCGCCCGGCAGGATGGTGCCTGACGTCCAGCTGACACCAACCGTTTGGCGCTAATTAATCCCGCCAAGGCGTCATTGCAATGCGCGGTTAACACCCTCCAGATCCGCGATACATCGGTCTGCGCCAGCCGCGATGCAGCGGATCCGGGTTCAGTTGCCCGACATGCGGTCCCAGAAAGCTTTACCGCTTTCCGCGCCCGAAGATCCCGTATGCGGTGCTGTAGGCGTCTGGGGGCGGGTGCCGCTCAGACGGGCCACCCGTTCTTCGATGGGGGGATGGGTGCTGAAAAGACTGCGGAAGCTGCCGCCGCTCAGGGGGTTGACGATGAACATGTGGGCGGTGGAGGGGTTGGCGTTCATGGGAATGCGGCGCGAGTAGGCGCCCAGCTTTTCGAGGGCCTTGGCCAGGCCGTCGGGACGCCCGGCAATCGCCGCGCCGGTGGCATCCGCCAGGTATTCCCGGGAGCGGGAAACCGCCATCTGGATGATCATGGCCCCGATCGGCGCCAGGATCGACATCACCAGCAGGCCGATGCCGCCCAGACCGCCCTCCTCGTCGCTGTGAGAACCCCCGCCCAGAATCGCCGACCAGCGGGCCATGGAGGCCAGCATCATGACAGCCCCGGCCATGGTGGCGGCCACGGTACCGATCAGGATATCGCGATTTTTAACATGCCCGAGTTCATGGGCCAGCACCCCTTCGAGTTCGGCGCGGTTCATCAGTTTGAGCAGCCCTTCGGTGACGGCCACGACAGCGTGATCCGGATTGCGGCCGGTGGCAAAGGCATTGGGCGTGTCCTGGGGAATGATGTAGACCCGGGGCATGGGCAGGCCGGCATTGCGGCTCAAGCGAGCCACCATCTCATGGAGTTCGGGTGACTGGGAGGCGCTGACCTCCTGGGCCCGGTACATCTTGAGCACCATCTTGTCGGAGTACCAGTAGCTGAAAAAATTCATGCCCCCGGCCAGCAGAAAAGCGATCACGATCCCCTGACGGCCACCGAGCATGCCCCCGATCCAGATAATGAACGCCGTCATGGCGGCCAGCAGCAAAGCGGTCTTGAACTGATTGCCCATGGATTTTCCTTCCTCCTGATGCGTCGTTTGATCGTCACTCGATTTTAGATTGAAAGATAGGAATTGATGTCAAAAATGCAACTTGATCTTGTGCCCCGACACCCGTATCTTCTGGGCAGTCCGGCGCCGGCCGTTTCTGCCCGCGGCCGCGCGGCCGCCGAAACCGTTCAACCCCTGCCGATAGCACCTTTTGGGGATCATTGGCATGCATTGTAATGGTTGCGCTTAATCCATCCAAATCCCAAAACGAGGCCCCATCATGAGTGAGGACGAACAACACCTGCCGGAAGAGCCGGAAGAGGAAATGAGCTTTGCGGATATGCTTGACGCCTACGATGGCGGACGTGCCGAAAACCTGCAGGTTGGTGACAAGGTAACGGTCAAGGTCATATCGATCGGCAAGGATGCCGTCTTTGTGGACACCGGCACCAAGATCGACGGTACGGTGGCGCACACCGAATTGACGGGGGAAGACGGGGACCTGACCTGCGCCGTCGGCGACCACCTCGATCTTTACGTCGTCGCAATGAGCGAAAGCGAAATCCATCTTTCCAGGGCCCTGGCCGGGGCCGGCGGGCTCGATATGCTGCGCGAGGCCCATCACAACCAGATGCCCGTGGAGGGCAAGGTGCGGGCCACCTGCAAGGGCGGGTTCGAAATCCGCATGCTCCAGCGCCGGGCCTTCTGCCCGGTCAGTCAGATGGACGTGCAGTATGTCGAAAACCCGGAAGACTATGTGGGGCAGGAGCACCTCTTTTTGATCACCCAGTTCGAGGACCGGGGCCGAAATATCG
>JASFTA010000397.1:0-3432 GCA_050114115.1 Desulfobacterales bacterium
CAGGGCCAGCTGGGGTAGGAAGAAGGCGTAAAAATTGTGGAGGGCCTCCACCTGCTCCATGACGCTGCTGGACAACGCGCCGCCGGCCTGCTTGCGGGTCAAGGCCGGACCCTCGCGGAACAGCCGCTCCAGGAGCTTACGCCGGACTTCGCTGCGAACCCGGGCGCCGGCTTTAAATCCGGTAACCTCGCGTCCCCAGGCCAGTAGGGCGCGCAGGACGATCACCGCGATGAGTAAGCCGAAATAGGTCGCCAGCAGCGCGCGGGGCCGGGCCTCGATAAAGGCACCGTGGATAATGCCGGCCACCAGGGCGGCCTGGGCGATCAGCAGGAGACCGGCGGCAACACCTTGAGCAGCGGTCAGGGCGACCCATCCGCGGGCGCTCGCGGCCTGGCGAAAAAGCCACTGCCGGGCGGTTTTGCTGCTATGCCTGGGAACGGCGTTCATGTTGAAACCATTTGACAGGTTGACAGGTACAAAACGGTTATAATAGAGATCTTTCGACAAAAAGTCATCCCGCTCCTGAAAATTCGGCTGCAGGCCGGCGCCCGGCGTATGCCCCTGACGGTAAGCGCCAGCCGTTGCCAGCCCGCCACGATCTTCAGGAAATCGCAACCTTGAATTGATTGGCAGGCCACAAGGAGTTCATCCATGCTACCCAGTGACGGATTGATTGAGCTGTCACGCTGGCAATTTGCATTGACGGCGATGTACCATTTTCTGTTCGTTCCCCTAACCCTGGGCCTTTCCTGGATTATGTTCATCATGGAATCGGTCTATGTCATGACCGGCAAGGTCATCTACCGCGACATGACCAAATTCTGGGGCAAGCTCTTCGGGATCAATTTTGCCCTGGGGGTTACCACCGGACTGACCATGGAATTTCAGTTCGGCACCAACTGGGCCTACTACTCGCACTATGTCGGTGATATCTTCGGGGCCCCTCTGGCCATCGAAGGCCTCATGGCCTTCTTTCTGGAATCGACCTTCGTCGGCCTGTTTTTCTTCGGCTGGGAGCGGCTTAGCAAGCGGGCCCACCTGACGGTGACCTTCCTCGTCGCCCTGGGCTCCAATCTTTCGGCCCTCTGGATCCTGGTGGCCAACGGCTGGATGGGCTTCCCGGCCGGATCGGAATTTAATTACGAAACCATGCGCATGGAGCTGACCAGTTTTAGCGAACTGTTCTTCAACCCGGTGGCCCAGGTGAAATTCGTGCACACGGTCGGATCGGGCTACGTCGCTGCCACCATGTTCGTGCTGGCGGTCAGTTCTTATTACCTCCTGCGCGGACGCGATCTGGCCTTTGCGCGGCGCTCGTTTGCGGTGGCCACGGGTTTCGGGCTGGCCTCGATTCTCTCGGTCATCGTCCTGGGCGATGAGAGCGGCGTGGTCACCGGCCAGGTCCAGAAGGTCAAACTGGCGGCCATGGAAGCCCACTGGGAAACCGACGAAGCGCCAAGTTCACTGACCGTTTTCGGCTTTCCCAACCAGGAAAGGCAGGAAACCGACATGGCCATCAAGATCCCCTGGGTGGGCGGCCTGCTCATCACCCGATCGATCGATACGCCGATTCCGGGGATCAAGGACCTGATCGCCGAGAACGAAGTGCGCATCCGCAACGGCATGGAGGCCTATGCGCTACTGGAACAGCTGCGCCAGGGCGACCGCTCCGATGCGGTCGTGCAGGCTTTCGAGGCCAAGAAGGCCGATCTGGGCTATGGCCTGCTGCTCAAACGCTATACGCCCAACGTGGTGGACGCCACGGAGGTCCAAATCAAAAAGGCCGCCCAGGACACCATCCCCCGGGTGGCGCCCATGTATTGGGCCTTCCGCATCATGGTGGGGCTCGGCTTCGCCATGCTGGCGCTCATCGCGATTGCCTTCTACTATTGCTGCACCCGCGTGTTCGAGCAGAAGAAATGGCTCCTGAAGACGCTGGTCGTGGCCCTGCCGGCCCCCTGGATCGCCATTCAAATGGGGTGGTTCGTGGCCGAATACGGTCGGCAGCCCTGGACCATCGGTGACGTGCTGCCAACCTTCCTGTCCACCTCGATGCTGACCGTCGGCGATCTGATCGGCAGTATCGCCGGTTTCATGATTCTTTATACGCTCCTGCTGGTGGTGGAGGTTTATCTGATGGTGAAATTCGTCCGCATCGGTCCCAGCAGTTTGCACACCGGCCGTTATCATTTCGAACACGAAGCCGTCGCCTGATCTTGGGCGCGCCATTGTATCGGTTAAGGAGACGGGTGCCATGTTTATCGACTATCTGACCCTCAAACTCATCTGGTGGTTGTTCGTGGTCGTGCTGCTGGTGGGCTTCGTGCTGCTGGGCGGCTTCGATCTCGGCGTGGGGGCGCTTCTGCCCTTTGTTGGCCGCACGGACACCCAGCGCCGGGTGCTGCTGAATGCCATCGGCCCCACCTGGGAAGGCAACCAGGTCTGGTTCATCACGGCCGGCGGAGCTCTTTTCGCGGCCTGGCCGGTGGCCTATGCCACGGCCTTCTCGGGGTTTTACTGGGCCATGCTGCTGGTGCTCTTCGCCCTCTTTTTTCGTCCCGTGGGCTTTGACTATCGCAGCAAGGTTGAAGACCCCCGCTGGCGTACGGCCTGGGATTGGGGACTTTTCGTGGGCGGGGCGGTACCGGCCCTGGTCTTCGGGGTGGCGTTCGGCAACCTCCTGCAGGGGGTGCCCTTCCATTTCGACGAATTGATGCGACCCTTCTATACCGGAAGTTTCTGGGGCTTGCTCAACCCCTTCGCCCTCCTGGCCGGAGTGGTCAGCCTGACCATGCTGATCATGCACGGGGCCGTCCTTATCCAAATGCGCACCGAAGGCGAGCTGCAGGCCCGGGCCCGCCGCTGCGTTTCCCTCTTCGGCATCATCTTCTTGGCGGCCTTCAGCCTTGCCGGTATCTGGCAGGCTTTCGGCATCGAGGGCTACCGGGTTTTGTCCATGCCGGATCCGGCCGGCGTCATTACACCCCTGGACAAGCGCGTGGAAGTCGCCGCCGGGGCCTGGATGGCCAATTTCAAATCCTATCCGGCCATGGTCCTGGCCCCGGCCAGTGTCTATATCGGCGTGCTGGCGGCCATCTTGCTCTGCCGCGCCGGACGTCCGGGGAGCGGTTTCGTGTTCAGCGGCGTTTCCCTGGCCGGCGTGATTTTGACGGCAGGGTTGGCCATGTTTCCGTTCATCATGCCTTCCAGCACCCAGCCCGATCACAGCTTGACGCTTTACGACGCCACCTCCAGTCACCGCACCCTCATGCTGATGTTCGGGGCCGTGGTGATTTTTCTGCCGATTGTGCTGGCCTACACCAGCTGGGTCTACCGGGTGATGCGCGGGAAAGTGACGGAGGCCCAGATCGAGGAAGATACGCATTCGGCCTACTAACGGCGGCATTAGAAACGCCGCCATGGGGCTTTAGA
>JASFTA010000398.1:0-3423 GCA_050114115.1 Desulfobacterales bacterium
GCCCTCCAACTGCGACATGTTGAGGGTTTCGGCGACCACCCCTTGACCGGCGAAAGCGGCGTCGCCGTGGATTAATAACGGCAGCACCCGGCGGCGCTCGACGTCCTGAATCAAGTCTTGGCGGGCCCGCGCGATGCCCTCCGCCACCGGGTTGACCGCCTCCAGGTGGCTGGGGTTGTTGACCAGGTAGATCTGCAGGCCCCCGGTGCCGTCAATGACCAGGTTGGTCAGGTAGCCGTTGTGATATTTTACGTCGCCGGCGCCCACCAGGGCGTCCGGATCGTAGCAGTGCTCGAACTCGCTGAAGATGTCGGCATAGGATTTACCCAGAATGTGGGTCTGCACATTGAGCCGACCCCGGTGGGCCATGCCCAGGATGATTTCGTCCAGGCCGTTGCGGGCGGCCCGGTTGGTCATGGTGTCCAGCAGTGGGATCAAGGCGTCGCCGCCTTCCAGGGAAAACCGCGTCACACCGACATATTTGCGATTCAGGAACTGTTCGAATAGCGCCGAACGGTTAAGCAGCTCCAGGATTCGGCGTCGTTCGGCATCGTCGATCTCCGGGCGGTTGCGGTTGGGCTCCATGCGCGACGTCAGCCAGCGGCGCTCCTCCGGGTCCTGCAGGTGCATGAACTCCACCCCGATGGCACGGCAGTAGGTTTCCTTGAGGGTGCGCACGATGTCCTTCAGGCTGGCGTTGTTTCCTTGGGTGGCAAAGGCCCGCGTGTAGAAGGTTTTTTCAAGATCGGCGGTGCTGAGGCCGAAAGCCTCCAATGCCAGCAGAGGGTGATCGGTGGGGCAGCTGGCCAGGGGGTCCATGCAGGCCAGCAAATGACCCAGGTCGCGGTAGCGGTATTTGAGGGCTTCAACCTTGGCCTGCCGCAGCATGTCTTCGACGTCGACCGCCGCCGGAGGACGGTCATCGGCTAGGGCCGCGGGGACGCGCGTCATGCGGGCGCCCGCGCCGCTGCCGGCCTCGAAGCCTTTGAAGAAAAATTGCCAGTCCGTGGAAACCGATTGAGGATCCTGCTGCCAGCGCCGGTATTGGGCATCGATAAAATCGGCGTGATAGGTCTCGAAGCTGTTCATCCTGTAAATTCCTTTATTTTCAATCGGTGGCAGGTCAGGGCCGTGGTAGCAGGCCGGTACGGCGCGACGAAAAGAGATTATCCAGCTAAACCGTGAAAACCATAAAGAAGCGTCATCTGGTTGTCAATTGGAAATCCCCTCGCCAACATTGCTTCCGACTTTACAAATCCGAGGCAATGCGCAACATACACCATCACGGGTGCAGCCGGCCTCCTGGCGGGCGCTTGTCCCGGCGGTTGAAGAAACCCGGCACCGGTTCATCCGTACGGCGGGCGGATACCACAAGCGCAAAATGTTATTGGGCCGGATGGAAGATGAAGAACGAAGACCTGCAGCGAATCGAAGAGCATCCGGGCCGACAGGCCGGCGGGCTGACCTGCGAGCTCGTCCTGACCGGCGACCCGCGCAGCCAAGAGTTCGAAGGGTTTGCCCGCAAGCTGGCGGAACGGTGGCCCGCGCTGGCTGTCACGACCACACGTGCCGACGCTGACCACCCCCCCTATATGGATTTGGGCGGAGGGCTCCGGTTTCAGGGGCTTCCCCAAGACAGAGAACTGGCGCCGTTTTTGGATGTCCTGGCGGGTTGTCTTGAGACGCCCGTCGAAAAATACCACAGCCTTGCGGGGCGTGTACCTTTGGGGCGCGAATTGCGGCTTTATGTCGCCGCCGCCTGCCCCCACTGCCCTCAGGTCGTAAGGCAATGGGCCGCCCTGGCGCGCTCCGGACCGCACCTGCGGGTGCGGGTCGTGGATGGGGTCCTATTTCCAGAAGAAGCCCAGCGTGATGGCGTCAAGGCCGTGCCGACCCTGGTCGTGGATGCCGATTGGCGCTGGTCGGGACAGATTCCGGTGGGTGATGTCTTACGCCAACTGGTGGACCGCGACCCTGCCAAACTCAGTGCCGAGGCCCTGGAAGGCCTGCTCAAAGAGGGGCAGGCTTCGCGACTGGCGACGGCCATGCGGCAGTCCGGGGTTATTTTTCCGGCATTCGTCGATTTGGTGACCCACCCCAAATGGCCGATTCGGCTCGGCGCCATGGTGGTCATGGAAGAATTGATCGAAACCGAACCGGCGCTGGCCGCAACGATCATCCCCGTGCTGATGCAGCGCTTTGCCGACCTCGACGAGCAGACGCAGGGCGATGCCCTTTACCTGATGGGCGAAACCGGCAACCACGCGACGCTGGCTTTCGTTCAGGCGCTGCCGCTGAAAGGGGCCGGGGACGAACTGCGCCAGGCCGCCGGAGAGGCCGCCACCAGCATTATGGCACGCAACCCAATCGACCAAGGAGACATGCCATGAAGGACCGTAATATGTTGGTTGCAGGGGGCCGCTCGGGAATCGGCCTCGAGATCGTCAAACGTTTGGACCGGCAGGGCTGCGCACTGGACGTGGTGGCGCGAGCGGAAACGTTCGACCTGTCCTCGGAGCGCATACGCTATCATGCCTGCGATCTTTCCCGCGACAACAATGCTCTGGATTTCCTGCCCGACCGTCTCCACGGTGTGGTCTACTGCCCGGGTACCATCCGGCTGAAACCCCTGTCGCGTTTGAGCGAAGCCGATTTCATGGCCGACTGGCAGACCAATGTAATGGGGGCCGTGCGGGTGCTCAAAGCCTGCCAGAACCGCCTCAAGAAAGCGCGCCGCGGGGCCTCGGTGGTCCTGTTCAGCACCGTGGCGGTGGCTGCGGGCATGCCCTTCCATGCCTCGATCGCGGCGGCCAAAGGTGCGGTCGAGGGGTTGGCCCGTTCCCTGGCGGCCGAATGGGCCCCGCGCATCAGGGTCAATGTGATCGCCCCTTCACTGACCGACACCGGACTGGCCGCCGATTTACTTGACGGAGAGGCCAAGCGTGAGGCTGCCGTCCAGCGCCACCCCCTGAAAAGAATCGGCACACCAGGTGAAGTCGCCGACCTGGCCGTATTTCTGCTCGGGGATTCGGCCGGCTGGATTACCGGGCAGGTGATCGGTGTGGATGGGGGGGTGTCGGCGCTCCGATTCACCCGCTGACCGAGGCCGACCTGGATGGGCATCTTTTGCTCTCGGGCAGCGTTCTCACTCCCTGCCGGTCCTCGACGTAGCATTGGCTACGCCTGCGGGCGCCAAAGCGCCGCGGCCTTGCCTGAAACCGAAATCTACCCAATCTATCGCGGTTTCTGAAAATGTTCCGAAGGTCATCGGTGTCGGTATCGCTTTCGGTATCGGTATCGAAACAGCGTTTTCGAAATGTCGTAAAAACAGAGGGGTATGTGCCCAGCCTGATGCCGACTTTAATGGTTTTTCTACCAGAGCGTTTTGGGTCCGTTATGCTATCCCTCCGCAGCAGACGATTT
>JASFTA010000399.1:0-3421 GCA_050114115.1 Desulfobacterales bacterium
TTTAGTGTAATTGATGATCGTGCGTTCAAACGCTTCTAATTTTTGATCCATAAAGCGCATGAATTTGCGCCCTTCGGTTTCAATGATCGCTTTCTGGACCTTCTGCTTGATCAACTCGGGCTCACTGGCATAACGCGCATCGAGGGTATCGAATATGTTTTTATAGACGTTCAAATCATAGGATAGATTGGCGATGAATTCTTTGAACTCCTTCTTGATCTTGGTCTTGTGCGCCAAGATCAGCGGCAGGTTCGAAAATTCGGTTTGGAGTTTGTCAATCTTGTTCTTGAAGAAGAGACTATTCAAATCATAGACGTCTTGCTTGAAGACCAGCCGCCCCTGGAAGTTCTGATGGTGGGGTTCGACAATATACTGGCAGGGCCCCATCTCGACTTTATCACCGTTTTGCTGGAAGATGATTTTGTTGAACTCCGCCCCCTGGTCACTGGGGAAGCCATTGAAAAACCGGATCAGGAGCGAGAAGCGGGAAGCGTACTGCGCTTCGATCGGGATGCGGGCCTGCCCCTGTAGGAGATGGGCGTTAAAGCGTGGTGGCTGCTGATGGATCATTATTATAACCCTTTGATTTCCAGTCGATTATCGTCGGTTTGAAAGATTTCCAGGGCCGTAAAATTGAGCTCCTGCCATTTGATCGACTTCTGATAGAGGATCGTGACTTTGGTCATGCCCTTCTTGGCCCGATCCAGGATTTTGATCAGCGGCGTAATGGTGGAGGAATTCATGTATTTGAGCTGCTGAAAGTCCATGACGATGCGTTTGTTCATGCCGCTGGCGGCCTTGAGGACCTGGATCAAAATCGGCGAGAGAAATTTGGCCGGCTCGCGATCGATGCTTTTACCTTCCCATTTGACATCAATCTGGGCATCTTGTTCGACCACCTGGATGGTCAAGAAATTATTCGTGTAGGTTGTTTCTTTCGTCATGATTATTTCCTATCATTCCCTTCAAGGTTGGAAACCACCGATACGTTCAGCATGTTGTTGTCATTGACAAAGAAATCCAGCAGCGCCTTGCCTTCATAAGCGATCCGGACCAGCCCGATACCGCTTTCGGCATCCTGAAGGGGTTTCTTGGAAACCTCCTTGATGCGTTCGACATAGGCTTCAAACGGATCCTGATAGCCACGGATCCATTGGATTGTTCGGTCAAGCCGGGAAAGGTGGCTGAAGGCGCTTTCATCCACGGGGTTGAAGACCTCGATGGTGATCGTATTGTGATCAAGGTTGATCACGACAGCGACTTTATTGGCGACCATTTTGAAATTGCCGTACTTGATGCCGTTTTCAATGAGTTCGCTGATAATCATCGACAAAGAATGGATGGTATCGTCGGAAAGCTCGTGGGCTTGCAGAAATTCGGCGCTCTCGTTGCGAACTTTCTCGATTTCATCCCAGTCGGGTTTAATCTTGAATTCGATCGATTTTTTCATTGCCGGTCCGGTCTCCCTAATCGTTGGCTGGTCGATTAATAATTGTTTTGCCCGGCTTTCATTGCACCGGACGTGCCAAATGATCGCAAACAGGTAAAAATGATGATATTGGCATGAATATTAAATGGTTATGTTTTTTGTCGCGGGGACGAGGGCGTGACAGCCACCGGCAGGGGCAATCGAGGCGTTGAGAATATCGTTAGAGAAAGATGCTTGAATATTTTTTTAATACGTAAAAACAGTTGGTTATAATTATAAGGCTTTTTATGAGGTCATGATAATATTCTCATTCGCTGTTAGCAGGCGATTTAATAAAAGCAGATTGTGTATAGGCAAGGCCGCGACAAAATTCGCCCCCAAATTGCGCCTTGGTGGCACCAGAACCGCGCCTGCGCACCCGATTCAGCTTCTGGATGGGCCCTATTTTGGCGACTAGCGCAGCGTTTAGAGGGTATCGTGAGGAGGCCGCGTCCCGGGAAAACTGGCACCGTCGCAATCTGAAAACGATGGCGGTCCCGCGGGAGCGGCCAATGACCACGAGCCTGAATTCATGCAATTGTGATGGGCGCCGGCATGGGTAGCCCCGTATTAGCGCGGCAGGCCCTCAAATGAATAGGACGTAGAACAGGGCATAGAGGATCATCAGTGCGAGGGTCAGTACGGTGGCCAGGGCACAGACCCCGGCCAGGGCCTTGTGCAGGAGGTTCTCGCGGACCTTTTCCTGGTAGCCCAGCAGCATGGCCAGTCCCCATCCGGCCACGAATCCGCCGCCATGCCCCCAGTTGTTGATCCCCGGAAGAAAGCCGATGATCAGCAGCCCGATCGCCCATCCGCCGATCTGGCGATAGATGAAGTTGCCGTAAGCCCCCCCGCGATGACGCCCAAAGTAGACCATGGCGCCGATCAGCCCACAGACCGCGGCCGAGGCCCCGATGGTCAGGGAAACCCCCGCCAGGTAGGAAATCCCAAAGCCGAACACGCCGCTCAGGGTGTAGATCGTAAACATGCGGTAGGGACCGAATTCCCTGGCGGTCAGGCTGCCGATCTGCCGCAGCACCAGCATGTTGAAGATGATGTGCAGCAGACTGCCGTGCAGGTAATTGGCCGAAAGCAGGGTCAACCAGCGCAGGCCGTGATCCACGGCAGGGATACCGGTGACGCTGAGCAACAGTCGGTCGATGGGGATGCGGCCGGTGGCGCCCAGCAGCGAAAGGCTATTGCTGGATGGCGATAGAAAAGTCATGGGGTTGATCGAAAAATTGGTTTCCCGCGGATAGATCAACATTGACAGGACATAAAGCCCCACATTGGCAGCGATGATGATCGGAATGATTTTTTCGGGGTCATTGAAGCCCCTGGTCCACCAGTTGGATTTCAGCGGCGATCCTGGTCGGGAAATGCCGCAATAGGGGCAGGCCGGCTCATCACGGCTGATGAGTCGGCGGCAGTTGGGGCAGAGCAGCGATTTGGATGGCGGTCGGTTCATCTTGTAGGTGCCCGGTTGGTCATACTCTCAGCGTTCCCTCTATGGCGGCGGACCCGCAAAGTTTCCCTCGATCAATCGCTCAGCAACATAAGGACTGCTTTAGTGGATGCAAACCTCAGTGGGCTTCCGACCAGTTGGCCCCCACGGCCACGTTGACCTTGAGCGGCGCGGCCAGTGCCCAGACGTTTTCCATGGTGGATCGAACCAGATTGCCAACCGGGTCGATTTCCTCCCGGGGCGCCTCCAGGACGATCTCGTCATGTACGGAAAGCAGCATGCGGGCACGGTAATTTTCCGCCAACAGGCGCCGGTCGACCTCGATCATGGCCAGTTTGATCAGGTCGGCGGCCGTGCCCTGGATGGGGGTATTGACGGCCGTGCGTTCGGCAAACTGGCGAATATTGTGGTTTTTGCTGTCGATTTCCGGCAGCAGCCGGATGCGGCCCAGCAGCGTGCTGGTCTGCCGGGTGGCGCGTGCCTTTTCG
>JASFTA010000400.1:0-3418 GCA_050114115.1 Desulfobacterales bacterium
CCCACGATATTTTCGGGGGAGCCCAGAATCGAGCGGCCCAGCGGGTTGTCGCCCCAGAAATTACGACCACTGAGGATGTGGATGTACTCCTCGGGGCTGTCTTCCACCATCCCGATTTCCTGCAAAATAACCGGACGCTCGCGTTCGACCTCCCGGGCATCGAAGACCGAGTTCAGGAAGATGTCGGTGAGAATATCGACCATGGTGGCCATATGCGCATCCAGGACCCGGGCATGGTAACAGGTGTTTTCCATGGCCGTGAAGGCATTGGTCTGGCCACCGATGGCGTCGAATTCCTTGGCGATCTGATAGGCACTGCGCTTCTGGGTGCCCTTGAAGATCATGTGTTCGATGAGATGGGAGAGTCCGTTTTCCCTCTGGGTCTCATCGCGGGCACCGACATTGACCCACACGCCCATGGAGACGGAGTGCACGTAAGGCATCCGTTTGGTCAGGATTTTGATGCCGTTGGATAGAACCGTCTTATTTACGGCGTTGGCCATGGGAGCGCTTGCCTTCCTCTTCGAGAACTGCTTTGTGGCTCAGCCGAATTTTCCCATCCCGGTTGATTTCGAGCACCTTGACGCGCAATGTATCGCCTTCCTTGACGATGTCGGAAACGGTGTTGACCCGGTGGGTGGCCAACTGCGAGATGTGGCACAGACCGTCGGTTCCGGGCAGAATCTGCACAAAGGCCCCAAAATCCATTATCTTGACAACGGTGCCCTCGTAGATTTTACCGACCTCGGGCTCCTGGGTAATCTCTTCGATCATCTTGAGGGCCGCATCGCCGTCTTCCTTGGATACGGCCGCAATTTTAACCAGCCCGGAGTCATCGATTTCGACCCGGGTATTGGTTTCGGTCTGGATCGCCCGAATGGTCTTACCGCCCGGGCCGATGATTTCACGGATTTTGTCGGGATGCACATCCATGGTCAGAATGGCCGGGGCGTAGGGCGAGATCTTCTCACGCGGGGCCGCGATGGCGGCATGCATCTTGTCCAGGATATGAAGCCGGCCGCGGCGGGCCTGTTCAAGCGCCCTCTCCAGGATATCGCGCGAAAGCTCGAGGATTTTGATATCCATCTGCAGAGCGGTTATGCCTTCGGTCGTACCGGCCACCTTGAAGTCCATATCGCCGGTGTGGTCTTCATCGCCCAGAATATCGGTCAGGATGACGACCTGGTCGCCTTCTTTGACAAGCCCCATGGCAATTCCGGCCACCGGCGCTTTGATCGGCACGCCGCCGTCCATCAAGGCCATGGTGCCGGAGCAAACCGTTCCCATGGAGGATGAGCCGTTGGACTCCAGCACTTCGGATACCAGGCGAATGGTGTAGTCGAAGTCTTCTTTGTCCGGAAGGATGCGTTCGAGAGCCCGGGTGGAAAGGCCGCCATGACCGATATCGCGGCGACTGGGCCCCCCGATGCGGCGGACTTCCCCGACCGAGAAGGGGGGGAAGTTATAATGCAGCATGAACGGCCGGAACTCCTCTCCGCTGAGGGTTTCGACCCGCTGTTCATCCTGGCCGGATCCCAGGGTCAGAACGCCCAGAACCTGGGTTTCACCCCGCGTAAACAGGGCGCTGCCATGGGGGCGCGGCAGCAGGCCCACTTCGCAATTGATCGGGCGGACTTCATCGAACTGACGTCCGTCGATACGGCGCCCCTCTTCCAGAATGAGCTGGCGGCATATCTTTTTCTGAAGATCGCCCAGGATTTCAAAAATTTCCCCCCGGCGCTCGGCCAATTCCTCGCCGAGTTCATCGAACACGGTATGTTTGACGGCCCGCAAGGCCTTACTGCGCTCGACCTTGGTGGGAATTAGGGCTGCTTCGCGCAGACGCTCGGCCGCGCGGGGTTCAATCACCTGGACCAGCTCGACGTCTTTTTCCGGAATGACAAATTCACGTTTGGTCTGGCCGCACTCCGCCTGAAGCGCCGTCTGCATGTCGATGATCGGCTGCATGGCTTGATGGCCGAAAAAGATCGCCTCGAGCATGTCGGTTTCACTGACGATGTTGCCCCCGCCTTCGACCATCACGATACCCGTACGTGATCCGGCCACGATGATGTTGATATCGCAGTCTTCGCAATCACACAGAGGGGGATTGATCTGCAGCTCGCCATTGATGCGGCCAACACGAACCGAGGCGATGGGGCCGGCAAAGGGAATGTCCGATATCCCCAGGGCGGCCGATGCACCGATCATGGCCAAGATATCAGGATCGTTTTCCTGATCCATCGACAGGACCGTAGCGATCACCTGGGTTTCGTAACGGTAACCTTTGGGAAACAGGGGCCGGATGGGGCGATCGATCAATCGCGCCGTAAGGGTTTCCTTCTCGCTGGGCCGACCGATTTCACGGCGGAAATAATTGCCGGGAATACGCCCGGCAGCATAAATTTTCTCCTGATATTCCACGGTCAGGGGAAGAAAATCGACCGGCCGCTCTTCCTGGGCCGAAACCGCCGAGACGAGGACGATGGTCTCACCGTACTGAACCTGAACCGAACCGGAAGCCTGTTTGGCCAGTTTTCCGCTTTGGATGCTCAGGGTTTTTCCCCCGATTTCTGCTTTGTATTGTTTTTCCATTGGGTTTCCTTTTGATTGAACGTTCGCGCCGGGGAACATCAGGCGCATGGTGGCTCAATCCTGATGGCCGCAGCCATAAACGGGGCAACACCCCAAAAGATCAGGTTATGCCCTTTGTTTTGCGGCCGCCATGTGGCGGCTGCGTGCGATGATACCTCTGGGCCGTCGTCGCCCGTCGGGATCGAGGTTATCGGCGCAGACCGAGGGTCTCGATGATCGTGCGATAGCGATTGACGTCCTTGTTTTTGACGTAGTTCAGCAGCCGCCGCCGGCGCCCGACCAGCATCAGCAATCCCCGGCGGGAATGGTGGTCTTTCTTATGGACCTTGAGATGCTCGGTCAGATAAGTAATCCGGTGCGTCAACAAAGCGGCCTGAACCTCAGGCGAGCCGGTGTCGCTATCGTGCAGTTTGTGCGCTTCGATGAGCCTCTTTTTATCTTCAGTTGTGAATACCACGATCTTTTCTCCTCCTCTTGAAAAAGGGTTCCTTTACGCTAAGGGATTTAAATTATGTGCGTTCCTGCATCGCCCCGGCGGCCGGCGAATGTACGGTCCTGACATTGGCGGCGACGTTCATGGGCGCACCGCGCACAGCCGATCCACTAACGGGGGTCATCCGTCGCTCGTTGTGGTTCGGGCCGCCGGGCCGCATCCGCTTGAGGGAAAACACAGCAATATTGATAACCATATTCATCCGGTCGATGTTTTACCACCGCCAGCAGCTGCTCGCGGGAATCGACGATTTTAACCAAATGGCGGTCATGGCTTCCTTGGTTGCATGCCGGTTGCGGTTGGGGCGCCGGCAAGTCATCTTCCGTCAGC
>JASFTA010000401.1:0-3417 GCA_050114115.1 Desulfobacterales bacterium
GGGCCTGTACGTCGCGGCATTGAACGGGGCCCGCGGAAACTCGCTGCGCTCAGAGAGTCCGCGTGCCTTCTCCGTTCAATCCTGCGATGCTCGGCGGGGGACAAAGGGAATCCGAAACCGGGCATCGTTTTCAAGCCCTCCTGAGGGGCTGACTAAGGTCACTCGCTTTACGGGTGGATACCGCACATAGATTCCCGTGGCAATCCAATTGCCGCGATGCGGCGCAGGAGAGAGGTCATCATGACGACCACCGAAAAAGACCGCCTGGTTTTCACAGGCGAATTCACCCGGCAGGAACCGATACCCGAGGCGGGTATTCAGCGCGTTCTGGAACTGATGCAAAGCGGCCGTCTGCACCGCTACAACACGGCCCCCGGGGAGGAATCCGAGGTGGCCCTGCTGGAAAAGGAATTTGCCGCCTATGTCGGGACCCGCTACTGTGCGGGGTTCAACTCATGCGGCAGCAGCATTTATGTGGCCCTCAAGTGCGTCGGCGTTCAACCCGGTGATGCGGTGCTCTGCAATGCCTTTACGCTGGCGCCCGTACCGGGGGCGATCGAGAATGCCGGGGCGCGGGTCGCGCTGGTGGAAATCACTGCGGATTACACGATCGACCTGGACGACCTTGAGCGCAAGGCGGCGACCAGCGGCGCCCGGTTTCTGCTCCTTTCCCACATGCGTGGCCACATGGCGGACATGGAACGTATCAGCGCCATCTGTGCGGACCATGATATTCGCCTGATCGAAGACTGCGCCCATACAACCGGCTGCCGCTGGGGTGAGCGCAGTATCGGGACCTTCGGCGCGGTCGGCTGCTTCAGTACCCAGACCTACAAGCATCTGAATTCCGGCGAGGGGGGGCTTCTGGTGACCGATGACGATGACATCATCGCCCAGGCAATCCTCTATTCCGGTTCCTACATGCTCTACGATCGACATATCGCCCGCCCGCCGCTGGAGGTTTTCGAACGCCATAAGAAACGGATCCCCAACTTCAGTCTGCGTATGACCAATCTGCAAGCGGCCCTGATCCGCCCTCAGTTGGCCGACCTCCCCCGCCAGTGCCGTCGCTGGAACGAACGTCACGATCTTCTGGCCGATGCCCTGCGCCAGGTTGACGGCCTCCACCTGCCGAAGCGGCCTGCCCAAGAGCATTACGTGGGCAGTTCCCTGCAGTTTACGGTGCCGGGGGCAACGCCCCGCCAGATGGAAGGCTTCATCGCCGAATGTGCCCGGCGCGGCGTGGAAATCAAATGGTTCGGCGGGCGCGAACCGGTCGGTTTTACCAGCGCCTACGACAGTTGGGAATACATCCAGGACCAGCCCGTGCTGGCAAGCACCAAGCGCATCCTGGCCGGCCTGTGTGACTTTCGCATCCCGTTGACTTTTTCACTGGACGACTGCCGATTGATCGCCGCGATTATCCGGCAGGTGGCCGAGGAGACCCTGGCGGGCTAGCTGGCGACCACCAGCGCTGGCCGGCGGCACGGACCGATCGCAACCCGGGCGTCGGGCTGCGGGACGGTCGCAACCGACACCCTATCCATCCAACACCACAAAAGGGAGGAACCCAACCATGCCTCGCACGACAGTGGCTACAGACAAAGCGCCCGGGGCCATCGGGCCCTATTCACAAGCGGTTAAAACCGATACCCTGGTGTTTGTTTCCGGCCAGCTGGCCTTGGATCCGGTATCGGGCGAACTGCTCACGGCGGACATCCAGCAGGAAACCCGTCAGGCTCTGACCAATTTGAAGGCGATCCTGGAGGCCGCCGGCAGCTCCCTGGTGCAGGTCGTGAAAACGACCGTATTTATCGCCGATATGGAACAGTTCGGGGCGATCAACGAAGTCTACGCGGAGTTTTTCCAAGGCGACGATCCGCCGGCGCGGGCCTGTGTGGAGGTCGCGCGGCTTCCCAAAGACGCCAACGTCGAAGTCGAAGCCGTGGCCCTGTTGAACCCCTAACGACCGACCTGCAGGAGGTAATCCGATGTACGTATCGCACCTGGCGTGCCCGAAGTGCGACGCCACTTACGAGAGTGAACAATCATCCAACTGTGCCGGTGCGGTGCTCCGCTGCTGGTGCACTACGACCCCGAGCGGGTGCGGGCGGCCGTCCGCAAGGAAGACCTGATTGCCCGGCCGCCGGACCTGTGGCGCGACCAGGAGCTGTTGCCGGTCAAACAGGAGGCCAACCGGGTCTGTCTGGGGGAAGGCCTGACGCCCCTGCGGCACGGGGAGAGGTAAAGCCGTTTGGCCCGAACCCATCGGCGCTTACCGGCGGAGCGCGCGCATGGTTGGATTGACATGGCCGCCTTCAGCCGGTATTCCAGGGGCAAGGCTGCCGCTGGTCAGCCGTTTTCATCGTTTCCACGGCCGCACGCGCGATCGTCGATGCCCGTCCTGTTCAAAGCTGTTAACCCAACGGCCGGCTTGATCCATGCGCGCATGCGCAAATGCTACATATTGCCCGCCGACCCAAATACTGAAAGGACCTGCCATGAAAAAATCCATGCGCATCATGTCCGAAAAGCCCCTGAATGCCGAGACGCCGGTGGAATCCCTGCGCTCCTGGATCACGGCCAACAAGGTTTTCTTCGACCGCAATCAGGGACAGATTCCCGCGGATCCCTTTCCTCTGGCGGAATGGCGGCTGTCGGTCGGCGGTGAGGTCCATAAACCGCTGGTCCTGGATTATGATGCCCTCCGCCGCCGGCCCCGGGCGATCGTGGCCAACACCATGGAGTGCTCCGGAAACAGTCGTTCGCTGCTGGCGCGCAAAGCTTCCGGCAATCCCTGGACGATCGGCGGTGTCGGCAATGCCGTCTGGGGCGGCATCTGGCTCAGAGATCTCCTGGAGGAATGCGGGCTTAAGTCCGAGGCCCGGCATGTGGCCTTCGAAGGCCTGGACAAACCCCTGGGATCCGCCGGCATTCAATTTGTCCGCAGCATCCCCTTGGAGAAAGCCATGGCCTCCACGCTGCTGGCCTTCGAGATGAACGGTGAACCGCTGCCGCTCAAGCACGGCTTTCCCATGCGATCGCTGGCCCTGGGGTGGACCGGCGCCAACTGCATCAAATGGCTGCATAAAATCACCGTCCTTGATAAACCCCAAAAGGGTTTCTTCATGGATCGCGTCTACCGGGTGTTTCAAAAAGGGCAGGAACCCAACACCGGCGAGGTGGTCACCGCCTTGCAACTCAAATCGATCATCACCCAGCCGGTGGGGGGCGAAACCCTCCCGGCGGGACCTATCGTCGTTCTTGGTGCGGCCTATGCCGGTGAACTGCCGGTGGCCGGGGTAACGGTTTCGGTTGATGGGGGGCATACCTGGCAGCCCGCCGAGTTTTTGGGGCCCAACGAACCGTATGCCTGGCGGCAGTGGCAATTTATCTGGGCGGTCCAAGAACCGGGTG
>JASFTA010000402.1:0-3413 GCA_050114115.1 Desulfobacterales bacterium
GCTCATGACGTTTTTCCCCAGCATTGTTAAAGGCCGTGAACCGTCGACCGCACCAATGTATCGGCGATGCCCCGCAGTTGCGGGAAATCGTGGCCGGGGAGGCCGGCCAGATGCTGTTGCAGGCTTGCGAGGGCCGGGGGGATATAGTCCGCAAAATAGTTTTTTCCCTTGGCCGTGGCCAGAAATCCGAAAGCGCCCAGGATTTGCAGATTGCGGGCAAGGGCGCACAGACGATAGGTGGCCGCGATGGCCTCTGGGGGTTTGCCGGTTTGTTCATGGTATCGCGCGATGAAATCATCCCGCAGTGTTTCGCGTAAAGCCGCGGGCAGGGCGACGTAGGGGTCGATGAGCAGAGAAGCCAGATCGTATTCCGCCGGCCCCAGACGGCCTCCCTGAAAATCGATGATATAGGGGCGACCCGCGGATATGAGGATATTGCGCGACTGAAAATCACGGTGCATAAAGCCGACGGCATTGTCGGCCAGAATGCCGTCGGCTAGACAATGGCTTTCCGCCTCGATCTGCTCGAAGCCCACCTTTTGGCCGCAGTAACCCTGGACAAAGGCCTCGATGAAGTAGCGGCACTCCTTATCGACGATCACCTCCCGGTCGTAGCGGGGGGTTTGCCAGGTCCAATCCGGATCGAAGCCCCGCCCGCCCGATGTTGAGAGCCCGACGAGTAAATCGATGACGTCCCGGTAAAGCGATCGAATATCAGCGGGCGCCGACAGCCCGACGACGTGGGTCTGCAGGTGGCAATCGCCCAAATCTTCCACGAATGCCAAGCCGGCAAACGCATCCTCACGGACGATGCGGGGCACGGGCAAGCCCTGATCATGGAGATGGCGCCCGATGTGAACGAAACTGTCGGCCTCGCCGGGCGCTGCTCCCTGGCGAATGCCATGATCGACCATAACGAGGGACGTTCCGCCCCGGCGCAGTCGATGCCAGCGACGGTCGGAACCGTCACCCGCCAGCGGGTACCATTCGATCGGCAGGCCGTCGGTCGCCGGTGAAACAGCCTCGAAAGCCGCTGCGGCCATGATGTCGCGGGCCGCCGCGCGGTAGCGCTCCGGCGACCCCAGGTCGGACCATAAAGAATCCACGGCGTGATAGGCCTTGATCTTGTATCCGTCGGCCAGCATCGATCGGAAGGCCTCGATGCTGTGCGCGAATCCCCTGGCGGGGAGATAGTCGATAACCGTCGGGTCCAGAACCTGAATGCCGGTGAAGGTCAGATGGCGCAAGTCTTCCAGCGCATCCCCACCGGCATTCGTGAAAGCGACCACAAATCCATCCTGATCCACGGCCACGCTGTTGAAGTTCGGATCGTCGCACAGGACCAGGGTGACCGGATGGGGGTGACCGACATGACAACGAAAAACGGCGGCCAGGTCGATATCGGTGGTGATATCGCTGTTGACCACCATGAAGGGCTGCGTTCCCCAGATATCGGCCGTATTGCGGATGGCCCCGCCGGTTCCGAGAATCTCCGCTTCGTGGCGCACGACGATCTCGGCCGGAAAGCGCGTTTTGGCCAGATGGGCGTGGATCTGTTCGGCCAGATGGTGGGTATTGACGGCCACGGTCTGGGCCCCGGCCGCGATGAGCTGGCGCACGATCCGTTCCAATAGCGTACGGCCGTCCAAGGTGAAGAGCGGTTTAGGAATCTGGTCGGTGTAGGGCTTTAGACGGGTGCCCAGGCCCGCCGCTAGAACGAGTGCTTTCATGGCTCAATGCAGAAACGTCAAATAGTGCTGTAAGGGTTCACGGTAGCGGGCGAGCGCCGTTTTATCTTCCCGGCTGGCGATCCCCCGGCTTTGAAAAAAGGTCAGGGCATTTCTGAAATTGATGCGTGAAAGGGCTTCATTGCACTCCACCTCGCCGGTCTTGGCCAGACGGGAACCATGGGCGGCGATTTTCTTTAACTGGTCTTTGGGATTGCTGTCACCGGTTTTCTGGTGGGCCAGCTGGTCCAAGGTGATCAGATAAGACTCGAAGTAAGAGCGCAGGAAGCCTGAGAAAAGTTTGAGTTTGCGAAATCCGGCCGAGGTGATGTTGTAGGTGTCCGGCAGGTTGGGGTGGGGTATCAGGATGGCATCGTTGATAAAGGCCTTGATGTTCTTGCGGACATACCAGGCCGGGGGATTCTCCAGATCGTAGGAGAATTCATATTTGAAAAAATCCTGTAAAAACTGGTAGCTGCGGTGCAGGTCCGTGGCGGAGAATTGGAAGGCGTCGCATTCGAAAATGGCCAGGGCCGTAAATGCGGCCGGTACGAAACAGCCCACACAATTGTTTTTGTAGTATTCCAGGCTGGGACGTTTCTCGGGGGGGATGCGAAAGCGCTGTGATTGCGCATCGTGGGGTTCGTTCTTATCGATCAGCTCGATGAATTTGCGCTGCCGGTAGATGTGGAAAACCTGTTCGATGGCCCGTGCCGGGTCCAAGATCAGCGTGTCGGCCAGCTTGACCTTATGAAAATGCAGGTGGCTGAGGTAGGTGTCGGCGGCACGCTGCAGCATGGCCAGGCTGAAGGTCGCTGCGGATTGATTGAGCAGGGCCGCCGCCAGAACCGCATGCGGGGTGACGACCGCCACGCGGTTGATGGCATGGATGGTGCGATGGCCGATATTGCGGCAGAACGCGCTGATTTCATCGCGTGTCATGCCGGATAGATCCAAGCCCTCTTCCTCAAGTAGATCTCGCAGGGAGATCGGGTCGTGAAATTCGATATAGATTTTACCGAAACGTTTTTTGAGGACCTTATGCGCCTTGATCACCTGGATCAAGCTTTCCGGTTCCTTCTGCCCGCCTTCCAGTTCGTGCAGATAGGCCTTTTCCTCAGGGACCTTGTCGTAGCCGATGTAAATCGGCGCAAGAATCAGATCGTCGCAGGCCCCCTGCTGATAGGCTTCCAACAGAATGGAAAGCAACCCGGTTTTAGGCGATAGCAATTTGCCCGTACGGCTGCGCCCGCCCTCGATGAACACCTCGATGTTGAACCCCTCCTGGAGCAGCCGCTGGACATAGGCCGCGAATACCGCCGCGTACAGGGGTTGGCCCTTGAAGGTGCGCCGCATGAAAAAGGCGCCCGAGCGTCTGAAAATGGTGCCCAGCGGCCAGAAGGAAAGATTCTTGCCCGCCACGATATGGGGGCAGGGCATGTTGTTGTGGTACATCACGTAGGAGAGCATCAGGTAGTCGATGTGGCTCTTGTGGCAGGGCAGCAGCACCAGGGGGCCCCGCTGGGACATGGTCTTCAGCCGATTGAGGTCTTCATGGTCGACGATGAACCCGTCGAACATCGCATTGATGATCCAGGTCAGCAATTTCTCGCAGATTTTAATCATACCGATGCGATAGTCCGCTGCGATTTCTTCGAAGTAGGCCTCCGCCTTTTTGTGCAGTTT
>JASFTA010000403.1:0-3407 GCA_050114115.1 Desulfobacterales bacterium
TGCGTTGCAGGAAGGGGTGATTACGGCCGATGAAACCATCTTCTGCCCGGGGCATTACCGCTTCGGCAACCGGACCTACCGCTGCTGGCGTCGGGGAGGGCATGGCAATGTCAGCATGATCCAAGCCATTGCGCGGTCCTGCGACGTCTATTTCTATCAGGTCGGCCAGCGTCTGGGCATCGACCGCCTGGCGTTTTACGCCAGCTCGGCGGGCCTGGGCAAGCGCACCGGCATTGCCTTGGATCATGAAAGCCGCGGGCTTGTGCCCACGGCGGCCTGGAAGAAAAAGCGCACCGGCATTGCCTGGCAGGAGGGGGAGACGCTGTCGGTGGCCATCGGACAGGGGTTCAATCTCGCCACCCCCCTGCAGATGGCGATGTTTACCGCGGCGGTGGCCAACGGCGGCAAACGCTATCAACCCCGGCTGGTCAGAAAGATCGTCATTCCCGAGGTGGCGCAGCCCAGCGATCAGCCCCCCCAACTGGTGGGGCGTCTGCCCGTTTCCGACGACGTCATGCACCTGGTCAAGAGGGGCATGTGGGAAGTGGTGCAGGGTGAACGGGGCACCGCGCGCATTGCGCGCCTCAAGCAGGTCGACATCAGCGGCAAGACCGGGACGGCGCAGGTGGTGAGCCTCAAGAAGTTCGAAGATAACGAGGAGGGCAAAAACGAACGCCGCTTCAAGGATCATGCCTGGTTCATTGCCTATGCGCCTTCCGAAAATCCCCGCATCGCCATCGCGGTCATCGTCGAGCACGGTGAGCACGGTTCCAGTGCGGCGGCGCCGATTGCCCGGGAACTGGTTAAAACCTACCTGGGCCCGGATACCCGCGAGCAGATCACGGCCCGTTCATCCGAGGCGAGCCCGGTGCCGAGCACCTCGCTCCCGGACGGAGGGGCGTGATGATCGACCGCCGCTACGTGACCTATTTTGATTGGGGGCTTCTGGCTCTGACGTTTATCCTGGGCCTTTTCGGTCTGATGACCTTATATAGCGCCGTCATGGCCGGTGTGCCCACGCCCCAGAAGGCCCTCTTCGTAAAACAGCTTATCTGGTATGGCATCGGTCTGGCGGCCATGCTGGTATGCATCCTGTTCAATTATAAATGGCTGGAGCGCTGGGCCCTGCTGGTCTACGTCGCCTGTGTACTGATGCTGGTTTGGGTGATGCTGTTCGGCAAATACGTGGGGGGCTCGCGCCGCTGGCTGGTCATCGGCCCCCTGTCGCTGCAGCCCTCGGAACTGGTCAAGATTGCGGTCATCATCGTCCTGGCACGCTATTACGCCAAATACGTCTCCTCGCGCGGGTTTACCCTGCGGGGCCTTCAGGTGCCCGCCATTCTGACGGCGATCCCCTTCGTTTTGATCCTGCGGCAGCCCGATCTGGGCACCGCCGGTCTCTTGGTGTTGATCGCCGCCTCCATGACCCTGTTCGTCAAGATCGAACGGCGGACCTTGCTGTTTATGATCGGCAGCGCCCTGGTCATGATCTTTCCAATATGGAATTTCGTGCTCAAAGATTATCAGAAACAAAGGATTCTGACCCTTTTCAATCCGGAGGGTGATCCGCTGGGCACCGGTTATCACATTATTCAGTCCAAGATTGCCATCGGCTCCGGATTTCTGACCGGGAAGGGCTTTCTGCAGGGCACCCAGAATGCGCTTTCATTTTTACCGGAACAGCACACGGATTTCATTTTTTCGGTCCTGGCGGAAGAGTGGGGCTTTCTGGGCGCGGCCCTGCTGATCCTGACCTTTGTGGTCTTCCTTTTCTGGGCCCTGAACATTGCCTTTGGCTGCCGGGACCCGTTTGGTACGATCCTGGCGGTGGGCATTACCGCCATGATTGCCTGGCAGGTGCTGATCAATATCGGTATGGTCATGGGGCTCATGCCGGTGGTGGGCGTGCCGCTGCCGTTTATCAGTTATGGCGGGTCCTCCCTTTTGACGACGCTTATTTGTGTCGGCATCCTGATGAATATCAGTATGCGGCGATTCATGTTCGAATAATCCGTGCCCGTGGTCGATCGCGGGCCATCAGCCTTGGGGTGAATCTCATGAAAAAACGAACGGAAAAAGAAAAGCCAAGCGGTTCCATTTCAACTCTCATCGGAGCGGATGCCCGTATCGAAGGACATCTCGAATTTGCCGGCACCCTGCGTCTGGACGGAAAACTCGAAGGCCAGATGACGAGCAACAACGGGGTTCTGATCGTCGGCGAGCAGGCCCAGATCAAGGCGGATGTCAATGTTCACAAAGCGGTGGTCATGGGGGAGATTATCGGTTCGGTTGCAGCCTTGGAAAGGATTGAACTCTACCCGCCGGCCAGGATTACGGGCGATATCTGCGCGCCCACGATTACGATCGAATCCGGGGCCGTGCTGAATGGAAAATGCGTGATGCAGAAGCCGGAAAACCCCAAAGGCAAGGCGCCGGACCCCACCGCCCAGCCTAAGCCATCGCCGGAAAAACCGGCAGGGGAATCGTGAAAAAAAACTTTTGACAATGCGCGATGACTGATGCTATAGCACGCCGGAGTAAAAATTCGGCATCCGGAGGATCGTTATACCGATATAAGCAATTGATATAACAATATTAAAGTTGTGGGGGGATTGATATGAATCTTTCTGGTTCCAACCGGAAACCTCTTGTTGTATCCGTACTGACCCTATCCATTCTATTTGTCTTTTCAAGCAGCCCGGCTTTTGCCGCCAGCATCACTGTCATTCCTGACTGGACAACCCTCCTTCAGGCGGCCAACTTCATCTTATTGGTTATCCTCCTCAACATCATCCTTTATCGTCCAATTCGCGGCATCCTCATCCAACGCAAAGAAAAGTTCGACGGGCTCGAGCAGAACATCGAGAGCTCCACAAGTGATCTGGCTGAAAAAGAAACGACTTATGCGGCCGGTATTCGCGAAGCCCGTAAAAAGGGGATGATGGAAAAAGATGCCCTGGTCCAGGCGGCCAGCGATGAGGAAAAGCAGGTTCTGGATAAGATCAGCGCGGACGCCCAGGCGGAACTCAATGCCGTCAAAGCCAAAGTTGCACAAGAGGCCGAGGCCGCCAAGGCGGCCCTGCTGAAGGAAGTGGATATATTCGCCAACGAAATTGGTAAGAAAATCTTGGGGAGGGCGGTTTGATGAAAAATCCTGGTTGCAGCGGTGCGCATCGCCGGCGGTGGGGCTCGATCCTGCTGGTCGGTATTCTGGCGATGTTTCTGGTTTTTTCAATCGGTAGCCTGGCGGGTGCCGCCAGTGGCGGAGGCGGCGACGCCGAAGAAGCCCACGGTCCGGGATGGGTCAATACGGATACCTTTCGGGTGCTGCACTTCATTGTTTTGTTCGGCGGGCTTTTCTTACTTTTGCGCAAGCCGGTTGCGAACGCCCTTAGCGCCCGCGTCAA
>JASFTA010000404.1:0-3404 GCA_050114115.1 Desulfobacterales bacterium
TGTCACGAATCAGAGCTGTGCGCATCCGGGGATCTCTTTTTCGTCTGGCAGACCATTTATCGTCGCGAGCGCGGCGCGGCAGAATTTTTCGTCCGTCGATCGCTTTACCTCGCGAAGAAAAAGAAGGTGGCCTACGATGCCGCCGAACATGACTTGCCGTTGATAAAGTCCATCAAGCGTCAGATAGTCCGGGAATCCACTTCAGGGTAACGCAGCCCCTGATAGTTGACGAACAGCACTCTCTTTTGACCCGCCTCTATTCAAATTTGATTGCCGTACCGACGCACAGCACCGAGCTCCAGCAATCATTGCGCCAGTCGGTGCTCCGATCGCGCTCACATTTGATGTCCATGACGGCATCCGCATTTTTTTGGGCCGCTTTGACCTTTAAAACCCTTATGGCATCATTTGTTGAGAGCGCTTTGGATTGATCGATGTCGGTATGGCACTCCTTGCCCTTGACCGTAGCAACGACTTCGTGAGGGCGGGTGACGTCGCCTTCCAGAATTTGAATGCGCTTGAATCTTTCCAGTTCCGTTGGGTTCAGCGAATCAACGCCGGGATTGCTGACGCAACCGGCCAGGGTGACAACCAAAAAACCGAGAATGAACACCTGCATCTTGCGCTCCTAGTACAGTAGACGTCCAGGCATGGATACGAACGGCTTCGCCGCGTGATAACCCGGTTCACGATAAGTTTTAAATTGTTTTTCGCTATAACCTAATCGTCTGTGGACTGATCGGGAACATTGGCATGCCGGGAGGTCGGAAGCAGGACGGGCTTTAAAAGTCGATTGGCCCTGAGTTCGATTAATCCGAACCATTATCCGGCGGATAGGCCTTCGTGCCGGTCACATAACCCTTTTGGGCCAATCCGTGTTTTTCGGCACACCGGCCGTACCTAATTTGTCTTCGAGTCGTTCCGCGAGCGGTTTCGCCGCGCGATAACCAAGCTCGCGATAAGCTTCAAATTGGTTTTCGTCAAAAAACTGATCCCCCGTGGACTGATCGGGAAAATCGGCATGCCGCGCGCGATAACCGTACACGTCTGCAGGGAGATCGGGAAGCAGGGTGGATTTGATAAAATAAATCTTTCCTAATTTCGATTTGACGGTGCCTCGATCCGGTGGATATTCGATCGTGCCGCTCAGATAACCCTTTTGGGCCAATTTAAATTTGTTCGCAAAAGTTTCACCCTCACCCTCATGCGACCCGGGCAGAAGTTTTCCAAATTTTTCATCTTCAGGTTGGAATCTAATAGAGACACCGAAATCGGCTCTCACCCGTTCGATGGCGTTGGACAAATCACCGAAAACATAATCCTTATCCTGGCCGGCATCGGATACGATGATCGTATCGACCCGTCGGCGCACCAATTCATAGATGCCCAGGTTTTCAAAATGGCCGCCGTCACTAAGCTCGATGTATTGACTCTTCTCGGTATGGCCGAAGAGACCCAGTAGGCTTCCCAGACCTGGCCGAATATAGTTCGGTTTGGTTCGTGGAGAGCCTATGCGCGGATTGGTCGCCCAGAATCCCAGACGCAAATTGAAGATGGTCATCATAAACGAAACGAAAAGATCCCGCGTGGGACCGACACCCCCGACGCCGGTGTGAGGGTTGACGGCCGCCCCGGATGTTGCCATGGCCGTGGCCAGGGTAAGACCGATTTTATCGTCCTTATGGTCCTTGATAAAGTCCTGGGTTTTGACATAACCGGTCGCCGTACTTCCGCAGTGCAGGGGTGCAAGTACGAAGCTATCGCCGCCGCGCTCCTTGAATTTTTTTATTTTGGAACGCGATAATATGATGTTGGTATTGATGAGGTGATAGGGCTTCCGAATTTGTTTTTTTTCGCTCATGCACATTTTCTCCAATAAGGCCACGTTTGCTCTCTTGGCGAGCCTCCAACGGTTCTGATTGACGGCCTCTTCATCGGGAAGAAACGTTTCCATCAAGCGATCACGGTACAAGCTGGCTATGGTTGAGTCGTTGATACTAATGAACCAGCCGAGGATAACCGCGACACCAAATATGACTGCGGTGATTTTGGCGTTATCGATAAGAACAGCATTCCATTCGAATGCCACGATCAAAGCGGCATACACGAATAAGACCGCGCCGAGACGGAATAGCAAATCGCCCGCCCAGATCCTTTTAAGAATACGAACCGCGCCCAGATGTTTGCGCATCCGAACAAGTGCCGCCCAAATGCCGCTGATATACCCGACAATGCCAACGAGTTCGATCTGGCGCTCAACATATGAATGCGTTATCGGAACGGTGGCCAGGGTTATGCTCAAAATTAAAATGGCAAGGCAGCCCCCTTGAATTAGCTGAAAATAATACCTCAGCACATATTTGCTGGCGAGCATTTTGCTTAACCGGCGAATCAAGATCGACAACAATGTAAAAACAGCACCAGTGATGACAAAGGCGGCCCCACTTATCAGCGCTAAAAAGGTTGAAAACCGAAAGAAGGGGTTCTTCTCCCATGCGTAAGGGCCGGCCTTTTTCTCATGTTCAATAGGGGTTTCATCGATTTCAGGCGAGGAATCCTGTTTCAGGATGTATGGGATTACTATTTTTTTGATTTGGTCATAGTTATTGTCGACGAAAGAAAAATGGCCCAATGCGCCCCAGATGGTCAAAAAGACCAACAAGAGGGCAAAATAGATGAGCACTGAAATCAGTAGGCTGCGAATCAATACGGCTAAGAATGAGATGATGTTCAGACCGCGGCCGGGGGCTAGATATTTGCCATGCTGGCGTAGGAAGGCAACAAAGTCATTCGTGTCTTCGCGATCAACGTCCTTGGATCCAAAAGGCTTTGTACTATTGAAAAATCGACCGAGATTGCCCCCATGGTATTTGCGAAACCAGGTTAAGGACGCCCCGATATAGCCACCGCCCGACACCGTCGAAAGGTAATCGGCTTTCTGAAGGATCTTGCGGGCCATCAAGGCCTGCAAAACGCCTAATCCAAAGCTGGCGCTACGGATGCCACCGCCAGACAGGGCAATCCCCAGCGTTTCTTTCCCATCATTATTTAGCGCTTGTTTTTCAGCTTTAAGGGCTTTCTGACTATCGATGGATACCGTCATTACCGTCCGTCCCCCCTTGCTCTGAAACACGCTCGTGATCCGGGAAGGTTATGATTTAAGGGTCGTCTTTCCGAAATTTTATTTTTTGGGCATCGTGAAGGCGAGTGCAGGCGCTGTCAAGACAAAGAGAAATCCGAAGCTTGAATAATTAAAGTAACCCTACACTTAAACAGCTTTTTCGGTCAATCCCCGATGCGGACGCGATTCCGGCCGATCATCTGTGGAATGCTTGAAGCCCGTTTCATTGCAAAGATAACCATAGCGGCACATACCGCTCATAGTATTAATGGTTTAATGGACT
>JASFTA010000405.1:0-3396 GCA_050114115.1 Desulfobacterales bacterium
AATTTCCTGGGAGGCTTCGCATCCTGAAGAGCGCGCGTCCTGATAGGCATTCAATTCCAGTGGAACAATCTACCGCCTAATGACCGCGAGCGTCTGCAGAAAGGGCGTGTGTTAGACGGTTTCGCAATAAATTCGATATGAAGGCTTGCGAAGCCCGAGGAATGAGACGCACCTATGTACGCCGCAATGACGAGGGCTGAAGCGTAACGCCGATATCGGACTTATTGCGAAACCGTCGCGCAGGCGATCCTATTCCGGCAGCTTCAGCTTCTTGAGGGCCGCCAGCCGCGGATCGACGGTTTCCGCGCGACAGCTGCAGGTTTCCCGGTTCAGGTCGGTGCCGCAATGACTGCAGAGCCCTTGGCAGTCGGCGCGGCACAGGGGCTGCATGGGAATGGCCAGAATGATCTGTTCCTGGAGCATGTCCCTGAAATCGATTTCTTCCCCCTCAAAGGGCACGAGCCCCATCTCTTCGGCGTTGAGTTCGCGCGCTTCGTGCAGGGCGTCCTCCCCGCCGGGTAATTCCCGGGTGTAGTTCACATGAAAATGGCTGGTCAGGGCCGCGGTGAAATCCGCCAGACACCGACTGCAGGTAAGCCCCGCCTCGGTTCGGAGTTTGCCTTCGACACGGACCATGCCGGCAACGGGCGTGATATGGAGCTTCACCTCGACGGGGGACGCCAGGCGGCACGCCCCCTCTCGGGTCAAGGCGCTCAATTGCGGGAGCTCCTCGGCCTCCAAAGAATCCGCGAGGCTTAGTCCCGCGGCGGGCATGTCACTGATACGTATGCGCATTGTCAATTCTCTCCCCATGGCTGCCAATGGTGACCATTCACGGCCGTATCATCGGATTGCGCTACCTCGGGGGACACCCGTTCTCAGGCCTTCTCCCCGTAGGCCGTGATGTGGGCCGGCAAACGATCGTCGTCCCCATACATGAAGTGTTTGCGCATATTGGCAGCGTAGCGGCTGGCAGGCGGCCGACGCCCCATGGCTTCGGCGACCTCCCGGATGTGAATGGGGGCGGCTCCGCAGCACACACCCAGGTATCGGACCCCCAACCCGTAGGCTTCTTCGGCAAAATAAAAAGTCTCCCCGATGAAAAAATCGACACCCTCGTCCAGCGCCCATGCCACCATTTCCTCGAACATGCCGCGCACCTGCGTTTGCGACTGGGGGTCCTCCGGGTTCCAGATATTGGAATTGGAAATGTTGCCGGCCACCAGGTTGGGTTCCTGTCCCGCGGGAACGTCGGCCGCCACCTCCCGGGCGATCTGCAGGGCCGCCCGGTTGAGTTTTTCCAGGAGGTCTTCTTTTGCGATAATGCGCAGTTTTTCACGATGGGCATTATAGGTGAAGGCCTGGATTACATCCGAGCCGGCGTGCTGAAAATCCTTGTGCAGCCGCAAAAGTGCTTCAGGGTGCTCCAAGGCCACCTCCGGAACGAACTCCCCGGCGGTGAGATAACCGCGTCGCTCCATTTCAAAAAGATAGCCCTCGGCACAAATGACGCCGCCATTGTCGAGCCGTTCCCGCAAACCTCGTTTCTTCATATCCCTGCCCTCCCTGCCGGTCGTTCGACCGATCATGTGGATACCGTCTCTTGGAGTTGCCTGGATTGAACTTAATCCCGACCAACGGATTGGCAATAGCCATGCGTTGTGGCGGGAATCCCGGGAGGTCACTAAGACCTATCTAAAAAAAATCTAAGTGCCCCTGGCTGTGTTCTCCAGCGCTGCTGGATTCCGCACCTGTTGTTTCGTCTTGAAAAGCGTCCCGGCGTTGCTGGATTCAGCATCGATCATAATTAGATTGTGGTGCATCGTGAACCGACTTCTGGCAGAACCCTAGGGTCCTTGCCCTACGAACCAGCATACATACTTTGTTTATGCTCCGCTTTCTCGCCGATTCACGCCTTGCCAGAAGCCCTAATCTCTATTTTGAGATAGGTCTTAACCAAAGAAGCCGCAATCCGCCGGCGGTGACTATGTAGAACCAGGCACAGGCAATCAGCGCAAATTTAACGAGCGCGCACCAGCGCGCCACCAGCGGCGGGAATGCGGCCAGCGAACCGGCCAGAATCATCTGCAGCATGCCATTTTCAATGGCATCCAGAAGGACGGCGGCCCATTGGGCATTGCCGACGGTAGATCCTGTTCGTTTTGTGCGGCGATAGCGATCCGGCCAAGCGGATGCCACCATCCGGCACAGCATCCAAAGCACCAGGGCGTAGGCGATGAGAAATGGGTAGTCCAGCCGCAGGCTGAGGAGGGCCTGCCGGCGGCCAGCAGGCCCCCAGGAGGCAAGAATCGCCTGAACGGCGGCCGGGTCGCCGGCAAGTTCAAACGACACGATGCCACGAGGGGCCGCCACGGTCCGCAGGGGTTGATCGAGTCGGACCATGGCGGTCAGAAGCACGACGGCCACGGTCAAGCCGGCGGATAGCACAAAAATGCCGTTACGACGTGAAAGCGCCATGGCGGGAACAATTCCCCTTGCCTGCCCCCGATCCGTGCCCTATCGGTTTCAACGCTTGGGTGGCATAAGGTTTTCCGGAACCTGGACGGCCACCACCTCGCCGGTGGCACACTCCTGCCCCTCGGCTAGCAGACGCGACGCCACGACCACTTTGCGGCCTTTGATTTCCTTGACCGTGGCCCGGACTTCGAGGGGCACGCCCAAGGGGGTCGGCTTACGGTAGTCGACGTGCAGCGAAGCCGTCAGAAAACGCGGCACGGGCTCGGTGCCCATCTCCCTTCCGTCCTGGCGATACGCCGCCGCCGAGGCCGTACCGGTGCTGTGGCAGTCAATCAGGGAAGCAATCAGACCACCGTAGACATACCCGGGGATGGCGGTATGATAGGGCTGCGGGGTGTAGATGCAGACCGATTCATCGCCCTCCCAGCGGCTCTTGATCTGCAGCCCATGTTCGTTGAGACGGCCGCAGCCGTAGCAATGACTTACATCTTCGGGATAGAAGTCCTGGAACGCATCCGAAATCATCATAGCTTCCTTTCATGGTGCTTTGCAGATGAAGTTCTGCGTTGAGCCCGGCCACGAGCGCCTGGGTCGATGTCTGGGGTTTCGCATGGCATCCCTAACGAAAAGTCGGTTGGGTTGTCAACGATCCCGGCCACGAAAACCTCAGGGAAGGTCAGGACCAAGCAAACCAAAGTGACTGTGTCGGTTGGCGTAAAAATGATGGTGTATAGGAAATGTCTAAATATTGAAATTTCGGTGGGGGTCGGCCAATTAAAACGGCATTCAATCTAATACTGGAGGCCCGCCATCGGTTCGGCCAAAAAAGGACACGGAGAACTTGGTTTGCAAAGCTCTCCGTGTGCGAGTGGGTGAGATCTTCCGCCCTATCGCCCGAGGGCGTTAGGCAGCGGTGTT
>JASFTA010000406.1:0-3395 GCA_050114115.1 Desulfobacterales bacterium
GTTGCCGGATCGCCACGGGTGTTGAAGTTGCCGACCGGTGTCCCCGGCCTTGGAAATGCTCCGGCCGCCGGTCATCATGCGATCCTGTCGCGTTGAATCCCGACGACCTTGCCCTGGATCAATATTTGTTCGAAGGTGTAGCGCATGACCGTATAGGTGCGGTTGGCCGGGTGCAGTTCGATCTGATCGCCGGAGCGGTAAAAGCGTTTGACCGTGGCTTCCTCCTGGTCGATGAGCGCCACCACGATTTCGCCGTTGCGGGCGTACTGGCGCGGTTCGCAGATGGCCAGGTCGCCGTCCAGAATGCCGGCGTCTTGCATGGAGTCGCCTTTCACCCGCAGGGCAAAAAGACGGGCGCCCGGAAACCGCCCGGCGTCCACCACCACACTTTCGTCCCATTCCTGCTGGGCGTACATGGGCAGTCCGGCCCTGATGCGCCCGATCACCGGAACTTCCCGGCTGCGGTGGGCGTTCGGTGCGGTTCGCTTGCGGCCGGAGCCGAGCAGTTGGACGGTCCGGCTGTAACGGCCCTCGCGCCGCACGACGCCCTTGGTTTCGAGGGCTTTCAGGGTTTGGGCCACAGCGGCGTGGCTGACACCGAGATCCGCCGCGGCTTGCCGCAAACTGGGGGTTCGTCCCCGGCGGTGATTTTCTCGTTCAAGGTAGCCTAAGAGACGTTGTTGTTTGACGGTGAGCTCCGGGGGCATGGATTCTCCGATTGGCGACAATGGGTGATTGCGGCGTGGTTTGTATGGGGTGACACCACAAAAGTAAATATAATGTAAATATAATGTAAATAATTTATGGGAATTGTCAATGTTTTTTGAAGGCATTACCCCAAACCGTCAGATCAGGACCAACCTAGGCGCGATTGGCCGCCTGCAGCCGGGCATGCGAGGGCGATGGCCGTGATCAAATCCGGCATGGGCCCGCGTGGGTGTGCGGATGTCAGGCGCCAGCGGCCTGCTGTGCCGTGTCGGGTGCGGGGGCGTAGGTGTCATTTAGGACGAGTCGCACCGCACGGGCGAGGGTCTTCAGGGCAATGGGCTTGTTCAGGTAGCGGCGGATGCCGATTTCGGCGGCCGTTTCCGGGGAGATCGATTCGCTGAAACCGGTGCACAGGATGATCGGCAGGTCCTCGCGGATGTGCAGCGCCTGGGCGGCCAGCTCCCCCCCGGTCAGATTCGGCATGGTCTGATCGGTGATGATCAGGTCGAAGGCCTCGGGATCGTGGCAGAACAGACTCAGGGCTTCGACGCTGCTGTTACTGGCGGTCACTTCATAGCCCAGGCGTTCCAGCATCTGGCGCTGCATGTCCAGCAGCGGGGCTTCGTCGTCCACCAGTAGCAGACGTTCGTTGCCCAGCGGAATGAAGTCCATGGTTTCCGTGATGGAGGTATCATCCTTGTGGACAATCTGGGGGAGGTAAAGGTTGAAGGTCGTCCCCGCTCCGAGGGTACTGTCCACGCCGATAGCGCCATTATGGTGTTTGATGATGCCGTGCACCATCGACAGGCCCATGCCGGTCCCCTCGCCGGGTCCTTTGGTGGTGAAATAAGGCTCGAAGATACGCTCCAGCACATCCTGGGCAATACCGTGTCCTGAGTCCTGAATGCGAATGCGCGTGAAGCGGCCGGGACGCATGCCGACCAAGGGCGCTTCGGTGGGTGTTTCAAAGCACGCTTCGTCCAGGTATACGTTCAGGACCCCGCCCGTGTCCCGCATGGCGTGATACGCGTTGGTACACAGGTTGACGATCATTTGATGAATCTGGGTGGCGTCGCCCATCACGAAACCGTTTTCATCCTCCAGGTGGGAGCGGATGTCGATGGTGGCGGGCAGCGATGAGCGCATCAGCTTGAGCGACTCCTGAATGATCGGCGTAATTTGAACCGGCTTGCACTCCTGGTTGTTGTTGCGGCTGAAGGTCAGAATCTGCTGGACCATCTCTTGGGCGCGTCGTCCAGCTTTGAGAATCTCGCCCAGATTGGACCGGGCCTGGCTGCCGGCGGGCATATCGCTGGCCGTCATTTCGGCAAAGCCGATGATGGGTGAGAGAATATTATTGAAATCATGGGCAATGCCGCCGGCCAGCGTGCCGATGGACTCCATCTTCTGGGCCTGGCGCAGCTGATTTTCGAGATGGACTTTCTCTTCTTCCGCCTGTTTGAACGGGGTAATGTCCTGGAGGACCCCGGAGACGGTGGGCGGCCGACCATTGCCATTGTCAACCAGCTCGGCCCGGGAGTGCAGCCAGACGAGGCGTTTGTCGTCGGCCCGCCGGATGCGAAAGGTGATATCATATTCGGCACTATTATAGAGGAGATCGTTCAAGGCCGTTATGACTTTGGATCGATCCTCCGCGACCATCAGCGACCGGACCTGATCAAGCGCGATCTTGGCGGACGAGGGGGCGAATCCGTAAATCCGCAGCCATTCGTCGGATCCCTGGATGGTCTTGTTGACCGGGTCGAATTCCCAATGGCCCACATGGGCGATGGCCTGGGCTTTTTTCAGCGCCTGTTCCGAGCTGATCCGCGCGGAAACGTCGCGAAAATTGCCCACCAGCCCCTTGATGCGGGGGGTGTCGAGCCGGTTCACCAAGGTCAACTCGATATGCCGATAATCGCCTTCGCGGGTGCGAAAGCGGTAGGTCAGGGTCATGGTTTCGTCCGGTTGGGCCAGTAATTGCACAATGCGGCTTTCGACCCGTTCGCGATCCTCGGCATGCATCGCCGCGCCGAGTTCCTGCGCCAGCAGTTCTTCCGGTTGCCAGCCGAAATGCCGGGTTACATTGGGACTGCTGTATTGAATCCGGCTGTTGCGGTCCAGAATGACGATCACATCCGAACAGTTGGCGATCAGGGTGCGGAATTTCTCTTCGCTTTCACGCAGTGCTTTTTCAATCCGCCGGCGGTCGCGGATTTCCGCCTTGAGTTCCTGATTGGATCGGGCGATGTCGGTCGTGCGGTCTTTGACCCGCTGCTCCAGGCTCGCGTTGGCTTTATGCAGGGCCTGCTCACTTTCTTCAACAATCTTGAATAATTCGATATATTTTCGGATCGTTAAGGTTATGATCGACAGGGAAAACCCCAGAAAGCCGTATTCCATCAAGAACTGGACGGCCGGCATACCGACGGTGGCCAGAATGTCGTGAAGTCCCAGCAGCATCCAGACGGCGAAGCTGGCGACAAGCACCCGGGCTCCCGCCACTTTACGGCGGGCGGCCGCCTGCCAGATGCTGACGACGCCGATGGCCTCGCAAAAAATCAGTCCCAGGAAGATGATCCCCAGAGGCCCCAGATCCGGTTCGATATAGGGACGGGGCAACAATAGAAAATGGCGATGCACAAAGGTGGGGGCAATGATCAGGTCGGTGAACCAGATCAATGTCA
>JASFTA010000407.1:0-3393 GCA_050114115.1 Desulfobacterales bacterium
GCCCATCCCGCCCTCGTCTCTTTTTTAGGGCGCCCCCTTCGCGGGACGATCGCCGCAAACCCTTGCCCACCAAGCTTTCACAAAGCAAGCGCCTCAATTCCCATATATTCGATCCAAATAAGTAAGCGCATACCATATGTAGTGTTTGAGAGTTGGTCGCGTATTGCCCGTGTGAGGCCCTTCTGGGCGGCGCGTCATGCGCTCGTGCTCGAAATATGAGCACCATCACCCGACCATCTAGGGTCGCAGGGTATCAGCCTGCCAAAGGGCGCTCTGCGATCATTGCGGTTTTTTTTGCCCTACAGCCCCGCACCATCCTGCTTGGACCTCTCGCCAGCGCCAAGTATAGGCGTGATCCGGATAAGCGCGGTGGAGGGCTGCCGATTCAGATTCGCGGAATCCACTTACCACGAGGTGGCCTTGGGGGCGGGCGTGAAGCGCGATCCAGGGTGCGATCGCACACAGGGTTGGAAGCCTCAGGTTGGCCAGAATCAAATCATATGTGGTGCTTAGCTTTTCAAGGGGTTGTCCGCTCAACCGGATGCGATGCCCCAATCGGTTGTGATCCACGTTCAGGCGGGCCTCGCTCAAGGCGCAGGGATCGAGATCCAGGGCGTCGATCCGTTGGACCCCGAACCGGGCGGCGGCGATGGCCAGGATCCCCGAGCCGGTGCCGATGTCGAGGCCGCGCTGCAGGGCAGGCGCAGGGTGGCCGTCGGTCGAAGGCCAAAGCGTGGCCAACCCTTTCAGGGCCAGGCGGGTCGTCGGGTGATGTCCATCGCCGAAGGCAGCGCCCGGCGACAAAATGACGGCCTGCTGATCCGGGGCGGGGTTTGGGGTGCACCCCGGTGGTACGAGAAGTATTTGTCGTGTGATGGGCGTCGGACGCTGAAAGGAGAGATCGATATAGGACTGGCCGTAGATATAAATATAGCGCAGACGCCCTCCGCTGACCATTTGGCGAATCATCCGGCGGGCCGCGGCACGTGATTTATGACACCGACGCGCCAACCGCTTTTCCAGATGGGCGGCCGTCATCTTGCGGGCAGATTGGGCAACCCAGCGATATACCGCCGCTTCCGCGGATGCGCGCATCTCTCCGCTAATACCTTTATTCAATGGATCGCTGCCAGCCCCCACCATGTCAGGGTTGACGTTGTGCGGCAAGTTTCAACTGTGCATTGTACCAGGTGGCGAAATCCAACATGGCCTGATAGCGTTCGTCATCGTTGACGATGCCGATCGCCATCTCCATGACGGCCTGGCCGTAGGCGTTGCTGTAGGGGGCATCCAGGGGGCGGGATTGAAGAAATTCCCTTACGAGCTGCTGGGTGGTCCGTTTGGTGGGATCACGTCGAATATCGATGGGATCTTTGGGTTCCTCAAACGGATCCCATTTGTCGTATCCGACCCTTTCGACGTACCTGCGCCCACGCGCCGAAAGGCTTGCGAAGATCGCTTGCTTGCGACGTTCAACTTCTTCAGGCGAAAGTTTCGTCACGGAGCACCCCCCTCGCGATCGTCATCCTCATTGGCGACGCCCAGAAAGCCGTCGTCAAATTCAGTCAACAGCGCCATGGAGAGCGGCATCAGCAAATCCACGAGTTTGATATGCTGCGAGCGGATGTCCCGAAGCAGCTCGGCTGAAATCTCCTGCAGGCGGCCGTGGATCTTATCGATGTCGACGGTCGGGTACTGATGACCCCCTTCAAACCCCGAAAGCGCGCAGGTGCGGCCGAGACCACCGATAGAGGTCGGGATCCCGTACAAACGACAGGTAATGGGGCGGTGGTCGTAGAGATCACAGAGATCCTTATCGTTCAGCAGAGGACAACGCACTTTCTCAGCCGCCAGGTCCGTCAGAATGTCTCCCTCCTCCCTTCCGCTCTGCAGATCTTTGAAAGCCTTGCGTTTCAACTTGTGGATGGTGCGATCCGCCCGATTGGCCTTTTCAAGCACGGTCTCGCGTGTTTTATCCCCAACACGCTCCTTGAATCGGGCGTTGAGGTACATGGCCTCAATCAGGGTTAGGTCAAACAGGGCATGGCAACAATCCGCACACTCCCGTTCGCATTTAACGCATTCGGCAAATTCGGATTTAATCTTTTCAAAAACCTGGTCGGCGGCTTGGGAAAGGGCTTCATATTGTCTGAAATAAGGGGTTAAATCAAACTCCATGGACGATCTCCTTACAGTCATCTGGCTTGATGTGATGCCTGATTCCAACATTGTTTCACGTGAAACAATTGGCGGTTTTCTAAAAGGCAGGATCCACCTTGGGCTCGAAATTAGCGGCGTTAGGCGAAGCCGGCATCATCGTGGCCGGACATTAGTGCGTCGCTTGCCTCGGTTTAGGCAAACCTGGATCGCGAACTTTTTAAAAACCACCCGGGTTTTTGTTTTGACACAGCATCAACTTTATTTACCGATACAAAATCGCTTGAAAATATGATCGAGCACATCAGGGGTGACGCCATGGCCCAGGATCTCCTGAAAGGCACCGAGAGCATCCTTGATTTCGATGGCCACCAGCTCGGCTTCGCCCGTGAGACCAATGTGCCGGCAGGCTTGATCCACGTGTTGTCGGGCCGCCTCTAAAAGCTTGCGCTGCCGAAGGTTGACCACAATACTGCCGCCGTCGGGATCTACGCCAAGACCCAGTCGCCCCACGATTTTCATTTTGAGCCTTTCGAGGCCCTCTCCGGTAAGTGCCGATACCCTGACCGTCCATTCGCTACAAAGGCCTTCTAAGTTCGGTAGGGCCGTTCGACCGTTGCAAAGATCGATTTTGTTTTGAACCACCAAATGATCCTGCCTTTTGATTTGGCCGTAAATCTTCCGATCCTCAGGGCTAAGCGGCTTACTGGCATCAACCATGAAAAGCACGAGATCGGCATTGGCAATCGCAACCTCAGATTTTTCGATGCCAATCGCTTCCACCGGATCAGGGCGATGATGAATACCGGCGGTATCCGTGATTACGACAGGCAATCCTTCGATATCAACCATTTCTTCGATGATATCGCGGGTCGTGCCAGGCACGGCTGTGACGATCACGCGCTCTTGATTGAGAAATCGATTGACCAGGCTGGATTTACCCACGTTGGGGCGCCCGGCGATGACGAGACGCAGCCCATCCTTCAAAATGCGCCCCTCGCGATAGCTGTTGATTAGCGCGTTGATTTCCGGGAGGATATCGCTGGCCATTTTTTTCTGCAGCGGCGTGATCGATAGAGACTCCTCAAGATCGTCGTCAAAATCAATATGGGCCTCGATCTCGGCCAGGATATCCATCAGTAAATTTTGCAGATGGGTTATCTGGTCGGCAATACCGTTATTTAAGCGCTGCAATCCGGCGCGCGCCGCTTTGCGCGTTTTGGCATTGATCAGATC
>JASFTA010000408.1:0-3390 GCA_050114115.1 Desulfobacterales bacterium
AGCCGATCAGGTCCTTCTCTCGAAAACACGGTTGCCCGATTACGTTCCGGGCGAATACTTCGTTTACGACGACGGTACGTCCGTCCTGGTGTCATCGGTGTCGGATGGTATGGTTACCTGGAAGCATCACAACGGCGTCACGAGCACCGGCTATCCCAACTTCATCATTCCCGATCTGACCTGGTCGAGTGCCAATCGGTCCAGTGCCGGCCGCACGGCCGCACGGCCGGACATGTTATGGCCGCCTACCGCAGGCAAACGGGAACAGTTCGCATTTGCCCAGACCATAACCCACAAAGACGGCCGCGCGCCCGAACAGATCGACCGAAACTGGACCTGCACCGTGGAAGGTACCACCCGGGTCGCCGTGCCGGCCGGAGAATTTAATACCATTGTTATTGCCTGCCGCCGGTTTTCCACGACCAGCGGATCCTGGCGGGGGACCCGCCGGTTTTATTACGCACCGGAAGTCGGTCATTACGTGATCCGCGAGGATCAGCACCGGCGTCGTGCGAATACCCGGCGTGAGCTGGTGGCTCATGGATTCAACAGCACCGTGCTTCCTCAAAGAGACCAGGTCAAACTCAATCAAACCCTGCAGGCGGCCCTCAGCAAGAACGGGGACGGCCGCGCCTCCTTCTGGCGTAGCAAGTCTGGATACATCTCGGCCATGCTGGTTCCGGTGACCAGCTATACCGGATCCGGTAATCAGTCCTGCCGTGAATACCGGAGTGTCTATAGCGTCAGGGGTCGAATTCGAGAACATGGGCGCAATGTCTGCCGGCAGACTGACGGCAGTTGGCAAAGAGTTGATTAAGGGCCTTATTTGCTTCAATAAAAAAAGGAGACGATCATGAAAACCGACCAAGAGAATTCAATCATTCAGATAAAGACGGGGTCCGTGGACCACAGCCGGCGGAAAGCTCTGGCCCGGCTGGGCATGCTGACCGTGGCGGCCTATGCGGCCCCGATGCTGATGACCTTGAGTGAAGCCCGGGCGTCGTCCGGTGGTGGTTCCGGAGGAGGCTCCGGCGGTGGTTCCGGAGGAGGCGCCGGTGGTGGTTCCGGTGGAGGCCGCGGTGGTGGTTCCGGAAGAGGCCGCGGTGGTGGTTCCGGATCCAGCGGCGGTTCGGGCCGCGGCGCCAGCTCGACCTCCGGACCATCCAGTGCTTCCGGGTCATCCAGTGCTTCCGGGTCAACCGGTGCCACCGGGGCAACCGGTGCCACGGGAGCCAGTGGCGGCAGAGGCCGGGGCCGGGGCAGAGGCCGGGGCCGTGGTCGGAGCGCTTCCGGCCCTTCAACCACGACCGGCATACCGAGCGGCATCGACGGCGGCGTATAGTTACCACCCCACGATCAACTTCCCATCTCGGATAAAATTCGCGGGGCGCACAGATAGCTGATGCGTCCCGCGATGTCCGCATGCAAAAGGAGTTTATCATGAAAGAACTTTTGATCGTCGCCTTGCTTGCAATCAGTTTGGTCTTCGGGGGCTGTGCGAGCATGTCGGAAATCGAGCAGCGTACCCTCAGTGGCGGCGCCATCGGCGCCGGTGCGGGGGCCGTGGTCGGCGCCCTTTCGGGCCACACCCTCTGGGGGGCCGCCATCGGTGCGGCCGCCGGTTCGGCCGGCGGGTATTTCTATGGAAAACATGAAGAAGAGAAGGAAGAAGCTTATCAGAAGGGGTACGCGGCCGGGCAGAAAAGCACCGAGTAATCTTGGTTGAAACGCTGCGATCCTCAGTATTCAGGGGGCTCCGGAACGCCATTGGGACGTTCATCCGACATCTTCGCTTTTAAGGGCTTACACGCTCCGGTGATGTTCACCGGCTGTGAAGCCCTTTACCCGATTTTTACCGCCGTTCTCAGGGACTGGCCCATGGTAATGACCGACTTCTTGCCGGGTTCCGAGGTCGTCATCACCCTTGAAAGAATTGCGGAGCGCTATGAACGCCGGTCCTCCTGGCAGCCCGAACCGATCGGCTTCCGCGACCCGGTCGATGCGGTTTGCGATTTCATTGTCGACCTGATTCATGCGTATGTTGGCGAACATCAGAAAAATCTTTGCCTACACGGCGCGGCGGTTGAACTCGGGGCCGGACTGATGGTGTTTCCCAACACCTATCGTGCCGGCAAGAGCATCCTGTCGATCAAACTCGTTTCGCTTGGGGCAAGGCTGTTCAGCGACGATGTGCTGCCCATCGACCATCAGCGCAACACCGGCACGGCTTTGGGCATCTTGCCGCGACTGCGCCTGCCCCTTCCCGATAAGGCCGAACAATCGCTAATCTCCTTTATCGATCACCGCATCGGCCCCCAGAACAAGCGCTACCGTTATATACGGCTTGACGAAGATGAGCTCGCCCCGTTAGGATCGGTAGCCCCGGTGGCGGCCATTACCATTCTGGAGCGGGATCCGGGAGCGAAACCATTGCTCCGGCCAGCCAAGCAAAGCGATGTGGTCAAACACATGATCCTGCGAAACTTTGCCCGTCAAAATCCGGCCATCGAAATCGTGGATCGGATTCACGGGCTGGTCGAGCAGGCCGAGTGCTATACGCTGACTTATGACACGCTGGAGCAGGCCGCCGATTTGCTTGACGATGCATTCGGGATTATCCCGGAGAGGAAGGCCTCATGACGTCGACTTCTGTTTCGCCCAGGAGTGATATGGCCGGTGAAGTCCACTATTGCAGGAATCCGGAGATTATAAAACGCCAGATCGACGATACGGTTTTTCTCGTCAACCCCCGGGATGATACGATCTTCTATCTGAACCCGCTGAGTGCCGGGATCTGGAATCTCCTGGCTCAGCCCACCACTCCTGCGGAGACAATCCGCATCGTGCAGCAAGCCTTTACGGACACCCCACCCGAACAGATTGCCTCGGATGTTCAAAATCTCTTCGAAGAACTCAAAAGAAAAGACCTCATACAACTTACATTATAGTATTATTGATTTGGCAACTAAGCACGCCAGATAGTGTCATTCCGGCGAAATGACGGCCGAGCATGAGGCCCTCATCATCGTGAACCGCCGACCACGGGCATGCCATGGCTTTCAACGGCTTCGGCAGTCGCGGGTCGAAGATCACGGGGTTGTGCTACCCGATCGATAAAGCCGGGTAGAGGCATCTGGATCGCCCGAACCGGGGGAGGATGGTAAACCCCATACCGTCATCGGTTATTTGAAAGGTCGGCAAATCCGTAATCAGGGCGGGTGAAGATGGTGTTTTCGGCCGGATCTGACCGGCGATCAGATTGTCAGCACCTCGGCGTCGATTTCCATCAGCGCCAGGCGGATGCGGGCAATCAGCGCCGATGTTTCCGGCACCACCACGCAGAAACGGGCATCATGATCACGGGCGTAGATCCCGAAGTCACGCCACTTG
>JASFTA010000409.1:0-3380 GCA_050114115.1 Desulfobacterales bacterium
ATTTGCGTGACATTCTTCGGCACCGCGAGGCCGTCCGCTTCCATTTTGAGGACGGATTCCTGGACACCGATAGCGTCCCAGGTTTCAAACGGCCCCATCTCGAAATTGTAGCCCCACTTCATGGCATTGTCGATTTCAACCACCGTGTCGGAGATTTCCGGGATGCGGTTGGCGGAATAGATCAACTGGTCGGCCACGGCCTTCCAGGCGAAGACCGCCCCCTTGTCGTCCCCGTAGACAATGGCCCGCAGCTTTTCGGGCAGGCTCTTGGCTTGTTTGGCCGCCGCCAGGCAGGGAAAGTCCGCCTTGTGCCAGTCTTCATATTCCATGCTGGCCGGATTGAGCACCTTGCGAATCTTCTTCCACTCGGGGGTCAACTCGGTCTTGTAGAACCCGCCCTGGGTTTTCTTGCCCAGCATCTTCTTCGCAATCATCTGGTCGAAGAAATCCGGAAGGATAAAATCTTGCTTTTCATTCTCGTCGTCGACCAGTTCAAAGCTGTTGCGGGCCACGTGGCCCAGCGTATCCAGGCCCACCAGGTCGGCGGTCTTGAACATGGCGGTCTTGGGCCTTCCCATGGCCGGGCCGAACAGGGCGTCGACCTCCGTTACGGTCAAACCTTCGGCGACCATCAGTTGCATGACTTTGACCATCCCCTGGACACCGATGCGGTTGCCCACGAAATTGGGGGTGTCCTTGGCCCAGACGATGCCCTTGCCCAGGATACGTTCACCGAAGTCGGCCATGAAAGCCAGAATCTCGGGATCGGTTTCCTGCCCGGGAATGATTTCCAGCAAATGCATATAGCGCACCGGGTTGAAAAAGTGCGTCCCCAGAAAATGTTTGCGGAAATCCTCACTCAAACCCTCGCTCATGGCCTTAAGCGGAATGCCCGAGGTGTTGGACGAAATAATCGATCCCGCTCGACGAATCTTGTCGATCCGGGCAAACAGGTCCTGCTTGATTTTGAGATTTTCGACCACCACCTCGACAATCCAGTCGCAATCGGCCAGCTGGTCGAAATCGTCTTCAAGATTCCCGATGGATATCAGGTCGATGTCACGCGGTTGCATGAGCAGGGCCGGCTGAATCGTCAAAAGGTTGTCATAGCCAGCTTTGACGATCCGGTTGCGGGCCTGGGAATCGTCTTTTTCCCCTTCGGACAGATCGAAGGGAACGATGTCCAGCATCACGGTCCTGACCCCGGCACTGGCCAGCATAGCGGCAATTCCTCCGCCCATCACGCCGGAACCGACAACCGCGGCCTTTCTGATTTTTCGAATCATGTTTAACCTCCCTCAAAAAAGGAAACGCAATATGAATGTGTATTCACTGACGTAATATAGCTTGATTGATTCTGTCAAGCAAAAAATAAATTTGATTCCCAGGAGCTAAAATTATGTATAGCAAATTATTTCAATGTATTATTAGTACATATCATCAGCCGCCTGATTAATACGCCTTGGCATACATCAAAAATGAGGGTTCATTCATTAATGAATGGTGGTTCAACCGATCGTCTGCTCGCCAATGGCGCGCGCGCCGTGTTCGGCGGATAGTGCGCCCAAGTGTTGCGGTGACACGGTTCCAAAACGGGCTACGCTTTGGAACGCACGGCAGGATCATGACGGCTGGCGCCGGGCGCCTTCCCGCACTATCCGGTGGTCGTCTACCGACCGTTAAACCCCGCAGGAGATGCTGTCATGAATCAGGTTGATTAGCTTGCGCCGCAGCACGCGAAAGGAATAGCATTGGGTGGCGATGGCGTAATTGCACGCCACCATGGTCTGGACGCGTTCGGGATCATCGAGGAGCGCCTGTGTTTTGCGGATGGCTTCGTCCGTAACGTAGCCGTCGATTTCGATCACATCGAAGCCCTTGGGTTTGATGTCCATCTGATAGATCGAATAGGTGTTCACCACGATGGGTTTGCGGAAATAAACCGCTTCCAGAAAGGCATTGCCGAAACCTTCGAAATTGGAGGGGTAGGTCACCAGGTCCGCGTGGGGATAAATGTCCTCGAGCGTATAGATTTTACGGCCGTCGGCGGTGAGGCCCCGCTTTTCGTTGATGATCGTCGCCACGAAGCGGGTGTCCACGCCCATGATGGAAGAATAGTCACGAATACGCTGCTCGTAGTCATAGCCCTCGTCGCCGGAGGCGTGCGAAATGACCAGCTTGGCCTTGCGGCCGATCCGATGCACCAGTTCGATGGCATGTTCGATGCCCTTGCGCTTGACGACGCGGGTCGGCTGGAGAATAAAAAGTTCGTCATCGGCAATCCCCAGGCTGGCCCTCACGTCCGACGCATACCCATCCACCGCGGCGGGCGGATTTTCGAAATCCATCACATTGGGAATGACCGTCGAAGAAATCCCGGTGCGCAGACTCAGCTGATTGTCGGCCGACGTGTTGATGACCACATGACGGATGGACGGCAGATGCGGCGGAAAGGCCATGTTGAGGTATTCCCACACGGCGTTGGTCAGAAAATGCTGGCGCTCCCAGAAGAAATCGTGGTGATGGGCGATGGTCGGTATGGCCGTCTCGGAGATCACTTCCGTCAGGGCCAGCCCGAATGGCAGGTGCAGGGGGATCGTCAGGGTATTTTCGGGCACCAGCAGGTGAATATCGTATTTTTCGATGAAACGGTAGAGGTGCTCTTTGAGCACATCTTTGTAGCGCTGAATCTCCTCCGTTACCCGGATGCTGCGCTTTTTGACCCCGAAACAGCGTTTGTAGATACCCATGATCGCCGGGTGACGGAAGTGCGCTTCGGGGAGGGCATAGCTGCGTTCGGCCGGCGTGTCCAGTTCACCGGCGAAATAAAAGCAATTGAAGCCTTCCCGTTCGAATACTTGCGCCCATTTCTCAGCCTCCAGCGACACCCCGTCGGTGCCGGCCAGACGGGTGGCCACGAAACCGACATTGTGCACTTCGCTGCAAATAGGACAAACGCCCACCTTGACCACCTGTGCCGTATAGGACCGCAAACATTAAATGCGGTCTCACATCAAATAGAAACCGATCGCTTTGTCCGAGGGATTGCCGGGTTCGATCGACACAAACTGAGCCCCTAGATCAAGACCCTCGATTTTACGCACCACGACTTCTTTCAAAATCGTTGATTTTTGGGGATTATCCAGACGAAAGTTAACTTCCAGGATGTCTCCGCTGTTCAGAAGCCGCGCATCGGACACGCGCAGCTTCAGCCCGGTACGGGAAACATCTTTGACCACCATGGAACCACTTTCCATCCGGCGTTGATTGACGATACGCGTGTAGGTTCCGGGAAATGCCACTTCGCGGCGGTACTGCTGCCGCCGCTCGATGGTCACCGGATAGCGGTGCCCGCAAGGGCAGCGCACCTTGATCTTGAC
>JASFTA010000410.1:0-3377 GCA_050114115.1 Desulfobacterales bacterium
TTCCAGGTGGACACGGAGACCGCCGCCAGGCGGCCGGTGAGGGCCAGGGATTCGAAAACCGTGTTCAGTTCCGCCGCGGAAGGCCCGCCGGCGGCGGGGTAGTTCTGGGCCGGGGATTCATCCAGCGCAATCACATCGACGTCGAAGTGGACATAAAGCGGGCCGTCGGGCAGGGGATAAGCGCCCAGCGCGGCTGTATCTTCCAGGTGAGCCACCTGCGATTGCGCCAGAAGGGTCTTCTCGCCCGGGTCCAGATCCCGTCCGTCGGTCAGGATGATCCGGTGCTCCGGCAGCGGTTTGAGGCCCACCGCGGTCGGCATGCCCAAATCGCCCCGGCCCACCAGCATGGCCAGCGGCATGCCGCCCAGAAATCCGCTGGGGGTCGTCTCCGGGGTATTGAAATCACCGTGGGCATCCAGCCAAATCAGGGTGGGGTTCAGCCCGGCGCGCTGCAGGCCGGCGGCCACGCCGATGGCCGTACAGCAGTCGCCGGCGATGCTTACCGGGCGCCGGCCGCCGGCGATGGTGTTGGCCACGAAGTCGGCCAGGGCTTCATGCACCGGCGCCAGTCGCGATGGCAGCGCCCCCGCAGGCAGTGGCGGGTCATTGATCACCCACCCCGGTTTAGCCAGCTCGGCCAGTCCGGCAACAGGTTTATCCAGAAAAAGAGGGGTCAGGATAAAACGGTTCGATGGCATTCCTTCTCCCTGATCAAGGGATCATTGTTGAATCAACATGGCCGCCGTCGGGCCTCATTCCGCTGAGCCGGCGAATCCACAAGTCCGGCGGTCTTGACAGCACGGCCCGAATCCCGCGATATAGACAACGGGCCGCTGCCCAAGCACCGGTCACGAGGCCAAAGAATGAAAACCCCCCACAAAGACCTTGAACACCAGCTGTCCGGCGCGTGCCACCGCGTCCTGGTCTGGGACCTGCCCACCCGGCTTTTTCACTGGTTTCTGGTGGGCCTGGTGGTGCTTACCGTGGCCACCGGCAAGATCGGCGGCAACGCCATGACCTATCATCTGTGGGGCGGTTTTGCGATTCTGGCGCTGGTCCTCTTCCGGGTGCTGTGGGGCCTGGTGGGGGGGCGGCATGCCCGCTTCCGCGACTTCGTGCAAGGCCCCCGGGCGGTGATGGCCTATGCCTCATCTCTCTTTGGGCGCGACGCCCAACGCTGCCTCGGGCACAACCCCCTGGGCGGCTGGTCGATCCTGGCGCTGCTGCTGGTCCTCCTGATCCAGGCCGCAACGGGCCTGTTTGCCAACGACGACATCCTGACCGAAGGTCCCCTGGCGGTCCAGGTCAGTAAGGCTGCCAGCGACACCCTCACCCGTGTTCATCGTCTCAATCAGAACGCGCTGCTGATTCTTGTGGCCATCCACGTGGCGGCCGTGTTCTTTTATCTGGTGGGCAAGCGCGAGAACCTGATCATACCGATGGTCACCGGCCGCAAGTGCTGGCATACCCGGATCGCGCCGGTCGGGGGGCACCCGCTCCTGGCCCTGGTCCTGCTGCTGTTCGTGGCCGTGATCCTCTACGTGCTTGTCTTCTATCTGTTTACCCCGCCCACATTTGGTTGAGGCCGCGCATCGCTTCGCGCGCGGACTATTTGCGAAAGGCCTTGTGGCAGGCCTTGCAGCTCTGGGCCACACTTCCGAAGGGGGCCTTGAGGACGCCCACACCGCCGCCTTCCGCGGCCGCCTGCGCCAGCTGGGCGGTGGCCGCCTCGAAGGACTGCGCGGCCGCCTTGAAATCCTCGGGCTTTTTGAACACCGCCGCACGCATCGTCGTGTCGCCCTTGTCCGTGCCGGGCTCCCGGGCGGCTTCCCAGGGCAGCCGGGCCAGGGATGCAACCAGCTGGGCATCGGCGGTAAAGGCCGCCTGATCGTAGGCGGCCTGGCCCTTGATCACCGCGCCCATGCGTTTGAAATGCTGGCCGATCAGGACCATGACCGCTTTGCGGTACTGGATGGCCTCCTGCGGCTTGGCAAACCGGGCGTAGGCAACGCCGACGATTAAGGCGAGGATGATAACCAGGGTGGTGATGCGGGTTACAGTCTTCATGGATCCTCCGTTTTTCTTTTGCGTTGATGTCACGCCCACCCAGCATAGCGGCTGCCTGAATGTGACGGACGTGATCAAGATTTCATGAATGTCCGGCGCCCGTCAACCGTTTTCCGCAGCCGGCACCGCGCGTGTTTCACGCGCGGTGACAGGGCTCGGTTACTTCGGTTACAAACGATTGTTTCAACCCGATTAGCATGAGCTTTTGTTTTACGGCCGCATCCAGGCGTTCGACGCCCTCCTCCCACAAAGCATAGACCGCATCGGGGGCCAAACGGCGCGTGGAGGCCAGCGGGATGCTGGGGGCCGTAATCAGATTGGCCGGGTTGCGGCAGACGACTTCGACGCCATAGTCTTCCGGACGGTCGCCGAGAGCGGTGCCGGCCCAGGGAACACAGAGGAAATAGTGCACCAGCTTGAGACGGCCGTCATGAAACAGGTCTAAAACCGCATCCGTGGTCTGCCGAATGGATGTGGCCGTATCTTCGGGCAGCCCGATCATGACCGTGGCCTCCACGCCGATGCCGACGCGGGCGGCGTTGGACAAGGCCGTCTCCAGCGCCTCACAGGTGTAGCCTTTGTCGATACCCGCCAGTGTGAGCGGGTCTGTGGATTCGAGGCCCACGAACACACTGTGGCAGCCGGCCCGATAGAGGGCTTCTAAAAAAGCCCGGTCCAGAAGGTGGTCGACCCGCAGTTCGCATCCCCAGGTCAGGTGCCACGGGGCCTGCTCTATTTGGCGTGCAATTTCCAAAGCCCAAGCCGGGCGGTGGCCGAAATTCATATCGTAGAGCAAAGCGACCCGACCGCCCTGGGTGGCGATATCGCCCAGCTCCCGAACGACCTCTCCGGGCGGTCGTCCGCGCCATTGACGTTTCCAGAAATTCGGGCCGTGGCAGAAAAGGCATGCGGCCGGGCAGCCGCGGCTGCCATAGACGGCATCGACGCCGCCGTTGAGCGCGTACATCCGGGCCAGCGGATAAATATCCCTCGCCGGCAGGGGTAGGGTGGCCAGGTCGAGGAAAGGCCGATCCGGGTTGCGCACGACTTGTCCCTCGTGACGGTGGGAGATCCCTTCAACCTTTCGTAGGTCGCCATGCGCCAATACGGTGCGGCACAAGGCGGTCAGGGTCTCCTCGCCCTCGCCCCGCACGACCGCATCGACCTTGCCGGTCTTGAGGATGGCCGCATCGATGGCCGTCGCGTTGACCCCGCCCACCACGATATACAGTCCCGGATCGTAATCGCGGGCGGTGCGGGCCAGCCGGTAAACCGCCTCCAGCAGGTAGGACTCCATGGCGCCGATTGCC
>JASFTA010000411.1:0-3365 GCA_050114115.1 Desulfobacterales bacterium
GATACCGGCGGGTTCTTTGTAGCCCTGATGGAAAAGAGGGCGGCCGATTCTCCCCATTCGGCCCGCACGCCCCATCTTGGCCAAGATGCGCAGAGCGCCTTCTTCGACGATGGGGGGCGTCGGCTGGCCGCCGACGATCCGATCTTGGTCGAGATCCAGCGGCGCTTCGGACTGCCGGTCGATGCCTTGGCCGAACTTGTGGTGACGCGCCGAAACAGGCGTGAAATTTGGGCGACGACGGCCGATCACCGCCCGCCGGCCATCCGCAAACCATCCATGGGGCTGTCGTTCATTCGGGTGGGCAATCGCTACCCTAAACTGACCACGGCGGCGGCCATGCTCATTGGCCGGTCGGCGGTCCGCAATCGGCTTGATCTTCTTCCTGATCAATTGAAAGCCTATCTGGCCCGCCGTCATTTTCCGCTGAAATCAGATCAAGTCGATTCGATTTCAGGTGGTTATGTCTTGGTCCACTACCAGGGGCACCCCCTGGGGCTGGGTTGCTGGCACGCTGACCCCGGTATGGTTGAGAGTCTCTATCCAAAAAACATGGCCGTCGACGCGGACCATCTCATCCTCTGATAACAATAGTCTCAGGCCTGATAATAATGACACCGGAATTAAGAAATTACTTGCCCATTAAGAAAAAATATTCATCTCTTTTTTCCCACATATCGTGTTTTGATGGTGAATTAATCACAATATATGGTTGCATGCTTTTTGCAGAATATTCAAATTAGTTCGCGATTCAGGCTGCACAGCATTCTTTTTGGTCCGGCACAACCCATTCAGGATGCAACCATGGCACAGATCATTCCTTACCCGCAAAAGACCCATATCCTGATCGTTGAAGACGATTGGGTGATGCGCGAAGTGCTGCAAGAGCATTTCCTCAGCCAGCCCAACTGCAGTCTCTCGACGTTCAATGATCTTGGGCAAGCCCTTTATTTCCTGCATCTGGACTGTGGTGCCCGATTGATTCTCAGCAATATCAATCCCGGCTGCCACGGGGAGATCAGCTTGGCGGGGCCGCAGCTTAGGGGAAATCACTGCGAAGTCGTTCTCACCAGCGGTTACAGCACGGAGGCCGACCGTTTTCAGGCCTTTGACGCCGGGCGGGACATCTATCGCATCCAACCCCTGCGTTTTGACACCCTCTGCCGCATGATGCGTGTCGGCGAACAGGCGTGCTCCTATCCCCGTTAGGTTCAATCACCAGCCCGTTTTTTCGTGGTCAACCGAACCTGTTTGCCTTCGACGGGCCGTGCGGCAGGTTCAACGGGTTCGCATTGCGTCGTTGTCCGTTCCCTGATGCGCTCGGATAAAAGGTTGTTGGGCAGGTGGTCAGGGCCGTTCCGGTGAAGTGAGCGCCTCAAACATTTCGGCAGGCGCGCCGCAGACAGGGCAGCGGTAGGGCGGGGCCGGGCCGTCGTGGATATATCCGCAGATGATGCAGCGCCAGCGTTTCATGGTACTTCCGCCTGTTGGTTTAATTGATCCCACAAATCCTCCCAGTCCTTGACCAAGCGGGCGTCGGCCTGGGCTTCGAAACTGAAGCGCCGTGGGCAGTGGTCCTCTGCGGCGCTGAGCATTGCCGGCGATCCCACGATGGCGTAAAGTTGGACCCCGCGGTGCTGCAGTTGGGCGAATTGATCGCGATCTTTGCCCACCAGCACGACGCTCGGCGGAAAGTTTTGGGTGCGTATCAATTCACGTGCCGCTGTTTTTCCGATCAAGCCGCACAGGTAGACGATCTTAAAATTCTCGGCAATCTGCTGCATGACGCGCTGGGCGACCGTATCGCGCGGCCTGACCAGTGTGCGCCAGGCAAACGCTTCCACTTCGAACAGAACGGCGGGCGTGGATGGCGCAATGACCATGAGGCGTCCCTCGGCCTGGCCCGCATCCGTTCGGGCCGAAATCGTAAACTCACCGGCCACCGTCGCGGAATACTTGAGAAAACCATAGCCATCCGCCCCGGTTAACACATCCCCAACCATTTGGGCATCGATCCAGAACGCCCCCCGGACACCGCCCATGGTCAAGGGGCCGCGATGGGTACGTAGTTTCAGATAGAAGGGTTTATTCGGCGTCGTCACTTGATCGAATACGCTGACCCCAGCAAGGGCCTGACCGATGGGAAGCAATCCGGCCAAGCACAGGAGTGAAAGGACGATTGGCGTCAGGCCGCGGACGACCGTGTGGCCCCGCGGCATCCTGGGCTTTGCAATCCCTTGTTCGTCCTTCCGCCGGCTCGGCGCTGATCTGGTCGTTTTCATATGCTCAGACATGAGGCGATTGATCCTGGTTTGCCCGGCAGGCGGCCAGCGCGGTTCGCGCAGGGCCCGCAGCTGGCGGACAGTATCGCGACGTTTTATACCCATGCGAGAATCTAGCCGATTCATCCATCGGATGCAAGACGGTTTCCAGCCGGTATGCTTAACAACGACCGAAGGATGACGTATGATCGGTTAGGGCCGATCGTCGGGGTTCGTTATGTGTGCGGAGGCCAGATGGCTGGGAAGCCTCACCTGCCGCCCGTTTCGGTCCCATATGATCAATCCGCGTTGACCAGATCGGAATGCCATGCAAATCGAGGTCGAATGCTACGCCGGCTATCGCGGCGAGGAAACCCCTCGCAGCCTGCGGGTCGGCGGACGGCGCCTGACGGTGTCGAGGGTAATAGACCGCTGGCTAGCGCCCAGCCACCGCTATTTCAAATTGCAGACAAGCGACGGCAGCATCTGGATCATCCGGCACGACACCCGGTGCGATGCGTGGGAACTGACCTTTTTCAAAACCACCTGATGCCGAGGGGCGTTTGACATTTGCCCCCACCGGTATGAAATTATCCAATGGACACATCCGGTTTTGAGATCCGTGAATGGCCGGTATTGCGCAAGCCCGCAATGGTCGTCGGTCTGGGCGGGTGGGGCAACGCGCTGAATGTTGCCAAGGGAACGGCCGCCTACCTGGTTCGCCGGATGGAAGCAAGCCTTTTTGGCACCCTGCGAATGGACAAATTCTTTCGCTTCGACGAAAGACGCCCCACCGTGAATATCCAAAACGGGCTGATGGAGTCCGTTCAATTTTCGCGCGGCGGGCTGTTCGCCGTCAAGCAGCCTGATCGTGATCGGGATGTCGTCCTTATCGTCACCGAAGAGCCGCATCTTTGCTGGGAAGCGTTTGCCGAGCAACTCATCAATGTGGCCCGCATCACCGATACTTCCGAATTCATATCTCTGGGCAGTCTATACGACGGGGTGCTGCACACCGAGGCCCTGATCTCAGGGTTTGCTGGCAGCGCCGTGCACCTGGAGGAGCTGGCGGCGTTGGGCATTCGACCGGTGACCTATCAGGGGCCC
>JASFTA010000412.1:0-3356 GCA_050114115.1 Desulfobacterales bacterium
GGTCGCGGCAAATGCATCACGGTGTTCGGAAGTGGTCGGGTCAATGATTTGGAGTTCGTCCAGGTGGAGGCCCAATTGGCCGATCTTGGCGTTAATGATATCGGGATCGCCCAGGAGGGTGAGATCGACGACGTCGCGCTGCAAGAGGATTTCCGCCGCCTGCAGGATCCGCTCCTCCTCGCCTTCCGGCAGCACGATGTGGCGGCGTTCGGCCTTGGCCTTGCCGATGAGGTCGTATTCGAACATGATCGGGGTTATCCGCTTGGAGCGCACCACTTCGATGCGTGCCTCCAGTTGCTTCAAGTCGACGTGCGCTTCGAACCCCCCCAGGGCGGCGGCGATTTTACGTTGGTCGTCGGGATCAAGCGTGGGGAGGACCTGACTGGCCTGCATGGCGGTGGTGAAAGTGTCGGATGCAACGCGGATGATCGGTATCTGCGATGCGGCCCTAAAGCCCTCTACCAGACGCATTATCTGCGGGGCGGGCAACTGGTCGCCGGTCAACAGCATGCCGGCAATATTGGGAGATCTATCCGAAAGAGCGGCGGCTACGCTGGCCAGGATGACATCCCCACGATCCCCTGGGGTGATCACGAGGTCCCCTTCGTCCAAGTAGTCAAGAAAATGATGACATTTCATCGCGGCGACCTTCAGGTCCTGCACGGTGCGGTAGAGCCCTTCGGGCGTACCCTGAATAACCTCAGCCTCCAGGTTCTCGGCGATCTCCTTGACCGTAGGCTTACCGAGGACGTCGATTTCCGGCAGCAAATAAACCGGTGCGCTCTCACTGGTCATGTCTCCAAACCGTGAATCCAATGCTTCCAAATGCTCTGATGCCACCCGGTTGACGATGACGGCCGCAATGCTGCAGCCTTTGCTTTCGAAGGAGTCCTGGGCCAGATCGACGGTATCGATGATGTCGGCGGCATTTTTTTTACGCCCGTTGACCATCAACAGGATCGGGCTTCCCAGATTGACGGCGACTTCGGCATTGAATTCGAATTCGAAGGCGGACGCAATCCCGCTGAAATCGGTCCCTTCACAAAGGACAAACCGGCTTTTGCCCTCCAGCAGCCTATAGCGGTCGACAATTCGTTTCAGCAATTTGTCGGTCGATTCTTCGGCGACCAATTTCCGGACTTCTTCGCGGTCGAAGGCGTACATCTCCTCGTAGCCGGTGGCGAGGCTGTAGCGTTTGCGGATCAATTCAATGTTGTTGTCTGCCGTGTTTTTCGAAGGGATCACGGGTCTGAAATAGCCGATTTGATGGATATGTCGGGATAACAATTCCATGACCCCCAGGGCCACCATCGACTTGCCACTGCCCGGCTCGATACCGGCGATGTACAAACTCTTGGCCATTGGATCCTCCTGATGGTTGCGCTACGGCGTTGAATGCGGTTGGTCAGAGAAAATGGGTGCAACCGGTTCCAACCAGAATCGGGAGCCAGAATTCAAGGTGTCGGTATGGGGCGAACCCCGAAACCAGCACTTCACACATAATTTTCATATTCCGGCGTGAACATCTGCGATTGGATGAACGCTTCCAGGTCGTCGGGCCGGGGCTCGCGGGCCAGGCCATCACGATAGGCGATTTCCGCCACCGCCACGGCGATTTTCAACGATATCTTTCGAATCTGGGACCAGGAGGGGTAGAGTCGGCCGACCGTGAAATCCTCATCTAAGGTTTGATCCGCCAGGGCGTTGGCCGCCACCAGGAACATTTCATCCGGCACGCGGCGGGCCCTGACGGCGATCACCCCCAGGCCGACTCCCGGGAAGACATAGGCATTGTTGCCCTGCCCCGGCACAAAAGTTTTTTCCCCCAGCTTAACCGGCTCGAAGGGGCTGCCGCTGGCGAAAATCCCGCGGCCTTCGGTCCAGGTGTAGGCTTCCTGGGCGGTGCACTCGGACTTGGAGGTGGGGTTGGACAGGGCGAAGATGACGGGCCGCTCGTTGTACTGGGCCATGGCGGCCAGCACCTTTTTGTTGAAGGTGCTGGGCTGACCGGAGACGCCCACGATTGCGGTGGGTTTCAGCGAGTGCAGGGCAGACAGGAAATCTGGCTGGTATGGGTGTTCGCTGGCAAAGGGCCGCTTGTGATCCGCCAGGTTCTCCCGGCTTTTGACGATCAGCCCTTTGGAGTCGACAAACCAGCACCGGCGGTAGGCCTCCTCTTCGGCCAGCCCCTCGGCCGTCATCGCGGAGACGACCAACTCACCGATACCGGTTCCCGCGCTGCCTGCCCCGAGAAACAGGATGGTCTGGTCGGTGATCGATTCGTTCTTCATGCGCGCGGCGGCCTGCAGCCCGGCCAGGCAGACGCAGGCCGTGCCCTGAATGTCGTCGTTGAAGCTGCACAGCCGGTCACGGTATTTCTCGAGCAGGCGAAAGGCGTTGATGTTGGCGAAATCCTCGAACTGCAGCAGGGCCTCGGGAAAGACCGTTTCCACCGCCGTGATGAATTCCTCCAGCAGAGCGTCGTATTCTTCCCCCCGGATGCGGGGCTGCTTCAGGCCGATATACAGCGGATCGTTCAGGAAATCGGCGTTGTTGGTGCCCACGTCGATGGTGATCGGCAAACAGTTGGGTAGGGGGATGCCGGCGCAGGCCGCATACAGGCTGAGTTTTCCCACCGGGATGCCCATGCCCTGGGCCCCCAGATCCCCCAGGCCCAGGATCCGCTCCCCGTCGGTAACCACGATCACGCGCACATCCTTGACGGTCCACTGGGCCAGCAGCTCGACCAACCGCCCCTTCTGTTCGGCATTGATGAATAATCCCTGGGGCTTGCGGAAATTATGCGAATACTGCTGGCAGGCCTCCCCAACGGTGGGGGTGTAGACGATGGGCATCATTTCTTCCAGAAACTCCACCAGGATTCGGTTGTAGAGCGTCAGATTTCGGTCCAGGAGCGACATCAAAAATACGTTCTTTTCGATATCCGTGGGTTTGTTGCGAAAGAGGGTGATGGCCCGCGCAACCTGATCCTCGATGGTAAAGACGCGGGGGGGCAACAGCCCCTCGATCTGGAATTTTTTGCGCTCCTCCCGCGTAAAGGCCGTGCCTTTGTTGTAGCGGTTATCGTGCAGCAGGCTCGCGCCGGTGGGCATGTTGGTCGTTTTCATGGTGAATCCTCTCACGTGTGACCGATTAAAGGTTTTTGGTTTTAAGCCGGATTTAGAGAGGGTCCTTAAATCGATCCAATCCGGCCGCACGGGAATCGAGAATCATTAATGGTTGCCGGGAATGCTTTGGCCCTCGCGCCCCTTTGTCCGCCGAAACCTTGTATAAGCGTGACAGTTTTGTGAAAACAAGCGACTGCGTCTAGCATCACGTGGTTTAAAGCGGTGTGG
>JASFTA010000413.1:0-3352 GCA_050114115.1 Desulfobacterales bacterium
GCAGCGCGACGTCGTCGATCTCACCCTCCTGGGCGATCCCGATATCATTAACGCCAAGATCGGCCAATTGGGCCTCCACCTGGACGAACTCCAAATCATTGACCCGACCACTTCCGAACACCGTGAAGCATTTGCCGCGACCTACTATGAATTGCGCAAGGACAAAGGGGTTTCCGAGCAGATGGCCATGGACACGGTGGCCGACGTGAGCTACTTCGGCACCCTGATGGTCAGCAGCGGCCTGGCCGATGGGATGGTCTCCGGCGCGGTACACACCACAGGGGACACCATCCGGCCGGCCCTCCAGATTATCCGCACCCTTCCAGGCACGTCCCTGGTTTCCAGCGTTTTCCTCATGTGCCTGGCCGACCGGGTGCTGGTCTATGGCGACTGCGCCGTAAATCCCAACCCCAACGCCGAACAGTTGGCCGAAATCGCCATCAGTTCCGCCGCCACGGCGGAAAAATTCGGGATCGCGCCGCGGATCGCCATGTGTTCCTACTCCACCGGCGCCTCCGGTAAAGGTCAGGACGTCGACAAAGTACGCGAGGCCACGGCCATCGCCCGGGAGAAAAATCCGGAATTGAAAATCGAAGGGCCGATCCAGTACGACGCCGCCGTGGATGCCGGCGTGGCCAAGACCAAGCTGCCGGACAGCGAAGTGGCCGGCCAGGCCACGGTCTTTATCTTCCCGGACCTCAACACCGGCAACAACCTCTACAAGGCGGTGCAGCGCTCGGCCAACGCCGTGGCCATTGGACCGGTGCTGCAGGGTCTCAACAAACCGGTCAACGACCTGAGCCGGGGCTGCAAGGTGACCGACATCGTCAACACCGTCGCCATTACCGCCGTGCAGGCGCAGCGCCCCGAATAGACGACTGCTGGTCGGTCGTAGCACAATAGAAAAAGGTTTCAGGCAGTTGGGGTCCAGGGTTCAAAGGTTCGGGGTTCAGGGTTCTGAGTTATAATCTGCTCGCTCCGATCAATCCGGAACCGGGAACTTGGGACGGGGAACCGCTAGCGGGTTTCAGTATTTAATTGTCGGGGTTCCGTTAATCCGTCAAGGGCGCAGGTATACCATTGAGGGCGGCAAGACAATTTCAGTCGAGGACAAGGTCGGGGGCATATCGCTTTCCTGACTCCTGAAACCCGACACCAGGAACTGACACCTTGAACACTGAAATCTGATACTACCGTTATAAAACCTTCTATAATACTTGATGTATCTATTCGAAGAGGAATAACCAATGAACATCCTGGTGATCAACTGCGGCAGCTCTTCTCTGAAATACCAGCTTATCGACATGGCCACCGAAACCGCTCTGGCCTCGGGTTTGATCGAGCGCATCGGGGAGCCCCAGGGTATTTTGACCCACAAGAGCCTTCCGGACACGGATGGGGAAACCAAAACCGTGCGGGAGGAGCCGATCCCTGACCACGAGGCCGGCCTGCGCCTGGCGCAGTCCGTGATGGCCGATTCAGCGACAGGGGGCGCGGCCGGTGCCGCCGACATCCAGGCGGTGGGACACCGGGTCGTGCACGGCGGGGAAGCCTTCAACGCCTCGGCCCGGATCACGCCGGAAGCGATGGCCGCCATCGAGAAGACCATCCCCCTGGCGCCGCTGCACAATCCCGCCAACCTCACGGGGATCCGGGTGGCCCGGGAACTCTTTCCGGATGCGGCTCAGGTGGCTGTCTTCGACACCGCTTTTCACCAGACCATGCCGCCCCATGCCTACCACTACGCCCTGCCCTACGCATACTACGAAGAAATGGGCGTGCGGCGCTACGGGTTCCACGGCACCTCTCACAAGTATGTGGCCGCCGAAGCCGCCGGCCTGCTCGCACGCCCCCTCGAGGAATTGAAGCTGGTCACGGCCCATCTGGGCAGCGGGGCCAGCGTCTGTGCCATCGATAATGGCCGCAGTGTGGATACCACCATGGGCATGACCCCCCTGGGCGGCGTGATCATGGGAACCCGCGTCGGCAATATCGATCCCGGTGTCGTGATATACATCGCCCAGCAGAAAGGCTATTCGGTAGAAGAACTCGACCGGGTTCTCCAGAAGGAGAGCGGCTTAAGGGGGATCTGCGGCAGCAATGACATGCGCGACATCCACGCCCGGGCCGCCGAGGGCGACCAACGCGCCTGCCTGGCCAAAGACATGTTCATCCACCGTATCCGGCAGTATCTCGGCGCCTATTTCTTTGAACTGGGGAAAGTCGATGCCCTGGTGTTCACCGCCGGCATCGGCGAGCACGACGTGCTCACCCGGGAGAAGTGCTGTCAGGGTCTGGAAGCTTTCGGCGTGGTATTGGACCGCGCGAAAAATCAATCCGGACGGCGCGAGGCGCGCATGGTCAGCGCTCCGCAGAGCGTGGTTAAGATTCTCGTCATTCCCACCAACGAAGAGTTGGAGATCGCCCGCCAGACGGTGGAGGTATTGAATGCTTGATAAGGGGGTATTGCACTCGGTGGGAAGTAGAAGAAGTGTTAAGTGATCTAAAGTTGTAGTGGCGCGTTGCGCCGCCGATTAAAAAGGACGTGACCGTAGGGCACACCACAACTTTAGGCACTTTAAACTTTAGTTCACTTTAGGCACTTTCAACTGAGGTGCCCCATAACCCTCTGCCTCTTTTCTCCTTTTCTGTGCTTAAACTGGATCACTAGATGAGCCCCTACCTCGATTTCTTCATGGCGATCCTGCCTCTGGTAATCCTGATCTGGATGATGACCAAGAAGAACAGCGTGCCCTCCAACATTGCCCTGCCGCTGACCGCACTGCTTGTCTATTTGCTCAAGCTGGTCTATTTCGCTTCCGAGCCCAACCTGATGAACGCCACCGTGGTCAAAGGGGCCCTCGAGGCGCTCACGCCCATCACGATCATCTGGGGGGCGATTCTCCTGTTCAAGACCATGGATATGTCGGGCCAGCAGGCCGTGGTCAACCGCTGGCTCAACCAGGTCAGCAGCAACCCGGTGGCCCAATTGATGATCATCGGCTGGGCTTTCGCCTTCATGATCGAAGGGGCCAGCGGGTTCGGCACGCCGGCGGCCATCGCCGGTCCCATTCTGGTGGGTCTGGGCTTCGAGGCCCTGCCGGTGGCCATGCTGGCCCTGGTGATGAATTCGGTGCCGGTCTCCTTCGGGGCGGTGGGCACGCCCACCTGGTACGGGTTCGGCCAGTTGAATCTCGATACCGACCTGCTCCTGGTGATCGGGCAGAAGACGGCAATCATCCACGCCGTGGCGGCCCTGGTCGTCCCGGTCATGGCGCTGCGCTTCGTGGTCGGCTGGAAAGAGATTCGCGCCAACATTGTGTTCGTCTATTTCAGCATCCTGTCCTGCGTC
>JASFTA010000414.1:0-3350 GCA_050114115.1 Desulfobacterales bacterium
TCACTTCCGAATTCATCTGATAAATTTCGGAATCCGGATTCCCATATTCATTCAGCGCACTCCGCAATACCGAGCGGGCGATATCCCCCCCTAGGAGGGAAACGAAGATGTGGATTTCACGCTCCAGGGAAAGCAGATATTTGGTTGCCAGATCGCTCTCGCTTTGATCGGCTTGATCGAGGGAATTGATGATATAGCGATGGACGGTCCTGATCTTTTCATAAAAGGCGTTACTATCTTGATCGACCATCATCAAAGCGACCGCGGCGGCTTCACGATTAAGGCCTTCACGCACCAGAAAAACTTCTTCGGGGGTTATTTCGATATCGATTTCGAGTTCTTTGTTATACCGCCGCAATAGAAGATTGGCGAGCATCATGCCATTGCGGTCGAACAGATGCACACGGTCGGGCTCTTCCAGAAAATCGTTGAGCAGGATCTTCAAGGCCAATTCAGGCTTTTGCATTTTAACAAACAGCAATTGCAGCGCATTCAGAAAGGCAATCCGATCTTCGCGCGGCATGGGCTGCTTGAGGAAATGCCAGAGAATTTCGAACACTTTTTCTTCGTGTCGGGCAAACGCGGCCACACAGGTTTCGAATCCGGACTTACTGAAACGGCCTTTGGCATCGAAACATTTTCGCAGGAGCTGCACGATCTCCTTGACATCGATGGGTGATAGATCAAAATCGCGTGCTAAAATTTCATGGTCGCGATTGGTGAAGATCGTATCGTCGTCGCCAACCCGACGCATCTTCAACCGGGTTTCCAGACGACCGGTGTAAAATTCAATGGTGCGCACGATCAGATCGTTAACCGGTCCGATTTCAAATGCCGTGCGTTCATCACCACCCCGCAGGGCCAAGACACCTTTATCAACCGTCAATTGTCGGAGGATTTCATCCGGAATGCGCCCCATGTGCCACTGCAAATAGGTTAATACTTCTTCTACGATCATGGCCTTTTTGGGGCGATTGCCGACGGAGTCGATGATCGCCGACAGGCGTTTCAACCGCAAACCCAATTCACGCGCATCGATCTGACCATAATCATCGATATCATACAGGCTCTCCAAGTAAAGGGCCTGATCCATGACATCCCCTTCAAGTTCCTCGCGTATCAGCCAGGACAGCTGGGCTTTGGCCTTGGGAAGTTTTTCACCGGTCTTATCCACCAGAAACCAGCGGATGTTGTTCATCTCGATCGGGGGGATCCGCAATTTGCCGCGTAAATTTTTAACGCCCGCAATGGCATCGTAGACACTGGCGTAGCGATGCGAACCGACCGACGTATCAGAAACCCTGATCCAGTGATGAACTTCCTTGACAAGCTTGCCCATTGCTTCCAACGGAATATCGTTCAGACCCGCCAGAAGCGTCAAATTGGGCTCGGGAAGTGATCGCTCATCTTTCATAATGCTCATGGCGATTTCACGGTCGCCGTCATGGAAAGTGAGCGGCTGGGCATTCTCAAGGGCTTGGTGATAACGGGCAATAATGCTCAAACCGGTCTTCAAATCCTCGGAGGCAGAGGATTGCGGATCCGGAATTCTTAGGAACAAGGTAAGAATCTGATGATCGGCCAGCGTTTGAAATGCTTTTAGGATAAGCGCATTGAGATAGGTCATGTGATCACCGACGCGCCTGACCATTGCGGCGACGATTTGGCAATTGATCACAATATCGCTGAAATAAACCTTGTAGTCCGGTTTATCGTAGGCACTGTTTTGCGAAGCCAAGCGGCTGGCCCGAATGAGAACGGTGCCGTCATGCCCGGAGCGTTTATTGAGTTTACCCAGGGTTTTGCTAAGCTGCGCAAAAGGGTCAATCTGCAGCGGCACATCAATCGACGTATCTTCCTGTTCTTCCGTCGACTCTGAACTTTCGTCTGCATTGACTTTGTCGCGTCGCAGGCAAGCACTCAGCAGATGACAAAGTTCCACCAGCAGCGTTATCAGCGCATCATTGCGCCCTTGGCTGTCATAAAGGCTTTCCAGAATGGGTATTTCTAAATCCGCCATGATGTCGTTATTTCCCGGCAGGCTCGCAAAGCAAAGGCCGCCGATCGATATTCACGAGCGGCGGTGATGCAATGAAAAAGTGGAATCAGGCTTTGCATGTGTGGAACGGAATTACATTATACACCCTATGGCGCTGAAATAAAGCGCGCTATCGATCTGTTGGCATTCAAACGCTAATTCTGGCGGTATCCGACAATCTCGTTGTAAGCCTGCAGGTCCTTTTCGAAAACCTGCCGTCTTTCCTCAAACGCTTTCAATCGCTGGTTGAAGGCGGTTTTGCGGTTCTCGAACGCCTTGCGCTGCTCCTCCGATTTTAAATTTTGGCTCCGCTTTTCGAGTTCACCACTTTCCTTGACCAGCGCCTCATATTCCTGGTCGAGGGCGGCTTTACGGGCCTGGAGTTCATCCCGCAGGCGACCCGTTTCTTCCGGTACGCCTTGGTCTTCGGCGGAGGAGGTGCGCTCCTTGCGAACCGGCTGAGCGGTCGGCGTCTCAATCGGTTCGTACTGCTTGACGTCTTCCCGTTGATCTTTAGGGACATCGGCGAGATTGTCGGTATAGCTCCAGTTGCCATGGGGATCCTTGTAGCGGTAGAGCTGCGCGTGGCTGGGGCTGAAGGTCATCAGCAGCAATAGCACCGCAATCGCGACCACCCCGCAATGACTTAATTTCATGGTCTTTCCCTTACCTCCCAGAGGGATTCGATTTGGCCATCGGCATTCAGAACATATGCCGCGGGTTGCCCGACCCGGAAGGCCGATCGGGAAGTACGAATCCCATTGATATCATAATACTGAATGTTGTCGGCCAGATTAAGCAGCGTATCATGGAACAAAATGGCACTATCGTCGATACGCGTGATATATTCCCTTCCATCAACTTCATCGATATAGGCCTGCCCCACGACCGGCCGATAGGGTATTTCCATCGACGGCACCGGATTGATGGTGGCGATGTCGGACATTTGAGCCATGGCCGGGCCGGCGATCGTGAGTGCCACGAGCATGCCTGTGATTATAGTAGAGTTTTTCAACATTTTCAAACTCCTTAATTGATTTCACGCCAATACTGGAATCCCACCGGGTCGGCCTGGATCTTGAGCCGTTCGATTTCACCATCAGATGTGGCCGAAAAGGCCAAATCGCCGGAGCGGTCCAGCAGGCTGACAATGGCCGGCGTGTACCAGGTGCCGTCCTTGCGCAAGCCCGTCGGCGCGACCCAGATCGGATCGGCTTCGGTCCCGATGTTGATCAGATCGTGATGATCCAGGACACCATCCGGTGTGCCGTCGGGTCCGCTAATGTCGATGACCGCGATATTGATCCGTCCC
>JASFTA010000415.1:0-3345 GCA_050114115.1 Desulfobacterales bacterium
GTACGCCACGCGGTTCGAATTTATCAGTTTCTTAGTGGTCAGCGTCGCCATTATTTTGATCGTTATTCTGGCGGTGGCCACCTATCTGGTCAACAGTGTGTACCTGACCGATCGCAAGCGCCTGATGACCCTGCACGCCCAGGAGTATGCCTCGAAACTGGCTTCCATCGGTCGGCTGGCGGCGGGTGTGGCCCATGAGATCAACAATCCCCTGGCGATCATCAACGAAAAGGCAGGGCTGATCAACGACCTCCTGCAGATGAAAGACGCCACCCGCAACGGTGCCCGCCTCGTTACCGAGACCGATGCGATCATTTCATCGGTGCAGCGCTGCGGGACGATCACGAAACGGCTGCTGAGTTTCGCTCGGCATATGGATGTCAGCCTAGAGCATATTTCGCTCAAGGAACTCGTGGAAGAAGTGTTGGGGTTTTTGGGCAAGGAAGCCGAATACCGCTGCATTGACGTCAAAGTGGATATCTCGGAAGAGATACCGAACCTTTACACGGATCGGGGTAAACTTCAGCAGATTTTTCTCAATATCATCAACAACGCCTTTGCGGCCATGAAGGACGGCGGCCAACTGTCGATCACGGCTGTGCAGGAGGAATTCGGCAAGGTGGCCGTAAGTGTCCGGGATACCGGATGCGGCATTTCTGCGAGCGATCTGAAGCAGATCTATGAACCCTTTTTTTCCACCAAAACGAGTACCGAAGGCACCGGGCTGGGGCTGTCCATCACCTACGGGTTGGTCAGTGAAATTGGCGGCAAGATCGAAGTCGAAAGCCAGGTCGACGTTGGAACCTGTTTCACCATCAAGCTGCCGCAACGTATCGATGAAAAGGAAGAGAAGATCACGTGCGCATCCTACTCATAGATGACGAAGAAGAATTCGTGGCGACCCTTGCCGAAAGGTTGCAGCTCCGCGGGATCGAAGCCGACTGGGCCACGTCGGCCGAAGACGGTCTCACGAAGGCTGCGGCCACAAACTACGACATCGCGGTCTTGGATGTAAAGATGCCGAGGGTCAGCGGCATCGATCTCAAAGCCCAAATCCAGGCGATTTCACCAGAAACCAAATTCGTTTTTCTAACCGGCCACGGCTCAGAAAAAGATTTTATGGCCGGTAAGTCCATCTCCGAATTTTACCTCATCAAACCGGTCCAGATTGATGACCTGATCAAAAAGCTGCAAACCGCTGTAGGCCAGACGGGAGAAAGCCAATGAATGCAAGCGAGGTAACACCGCAGGAAACGGGCCTGCAATTTTTCGGCAAGATATCAGCGGCGGTAACACACGACTTGAAAAATGTGCTGTCGATCATCAACGAGAAGGCGGGGCTGCTGGAGGACTTCTGTCAGATGGCGCAACGCGGTATGCCCGTCGATATGGAGCGTATCGATACGGTCACGACCCAGGTGAAAGGGCAGGTGAAAAGGGCTGATCAGATTATCCGCCGCTTCAACAACTTTGCCCACACGGCAGATAACCCGGTCGCGCCGATCGACTTGAATGCCTGTCTTACGACTTTAGTGCAACTGGCACAGAGACTGCTTGCCAGCATGGATATCAAGGTCGTGGTGCAATCGGTTCCGAATCCAGTTATGCTCATCACCCGTCCGTTGATGGCGCAGGAGTTGATTTGGGCGGGTATTCAGTGGAGCGTCAACCACTGCGCGGACGGCCGTGAAATATGCCTTACGGCGGCGACTTGCCATCAAGGTGCCTGTGTGCGGATTTCTCGATTGATGGATTTACCCGCCGAAGACGGCCACGCGTCACTCATTTCCACAACCAAAACCCTGAGACAAGATTTGGCCGCTGAGATTCGAGCGGCCCCCGGCACCGATATGATTGAAATTCGGTTTGCATCGCTGAAATCGTAAAAGCGACAGCGTTAAGCATGGGCGCTGGATTACCAAAAGGCGACGAAGCCTTCAACACCTATTCCAGAAGGAGAATAATAATGGATGAAAAAGTGCTCCTTGTCGACGATGAAGAGGAATTTCTTGATACACTTGCCGAGCGCATGCGAAATCGGGACATGCAGGTCACGACCAGCATGTCGGCGGTCGATGCGGTCCACAAAACGGCCGTAGAAGATTTTGACGTGATCGTCCTCGATTTGCAGATGCCGGGTATGGATGGCATTCAGGCCTTCAAAGCGCTGAAGCAAAGAAAGCCTGATTTGCAGGTGATTTTTTTGACCGGACATGCCACCGTCCAAAATGGCATTGAAGCCATGAAACTAGGGGCCATGGATTTTCTTGAGAAGCCGGCCGATATCAACGAACTGACCGAGAGGATCAAAAAGGCCAGGGTTCAGAAAATGGTTCTGGTGGAGAAAAAAGCCGAGGAAAAGATTCGGGAAATCTGGCATACCAAAGCCTGGTGAGTCCCTGCCCAGGAAAAATCCAAGGAGGTTGAACATGAAAAAATTGCTAACTTGCAAGCGCATGCTCTTGCTGGCCATTATCTTAATCGCGGCGCTCTTGATCGGGTGCGGCAGTGGCAATGATCTACCGGTTCAGGTCAGCGGCACATGGCAGCGGGCGCAGGGGGAAGGGTCGGTTGAGATCAACCTTGCCAAGGAGCCGCTATTCCTGAACCTGGACGGCAAGACCTTTCCCACAAGTATCAAAAGCGTCGATACGGGGAGCTACGCCATGCATCTCAACGTCGAAACCGAACCTGGCCAATTCGAAGAATGGATCCTTCGTCAGGTTTGGGACGACAATGGCTCCAGTTTTACGCTGTCCCTGAATCACAATGGAACCAACGAAAATCTGGTATCGGGGCAACGCTCCTGAACGAGAGTGAGATCGGGACGCTTAAACCGGAAATAGGATCTGAGGTATACCGATGGTGCCCACTTTGTTCCATGTTTTCCGCAACACACCCTTGGGGCGGGAAACGTTGATGCAATCAATCTATTTTTGCCAAGCATTGGATATTGGCCTGGATATTTATATTCCAGACGCCTTGAGCTTCATGATGTATTTCGATCATGAAGCGGTGCAGGTCGATTTGGACCGCTCCTATCTAACGGATCCGGAAACGGCCATGGAGCGAGCTCGAACCCTAAGCGCTGAAGCTGGCCTGCAACCGCGATTTTTGAATCCCAAGTATCGCACGGCAGGAAACTTGCCAGATATTCCAACCCACTTTCAGTTTATGAGCTGCCCGCGCAGTGTCAGCGATTTGTCCTCCAAGATTGGTCTTGGCTATATCGGCCCGAAAGTGCGTCGAATTATACAATCGGCGCCATTTCCGGTGTTATTGACATCGCCGGTGTTCAAAGCCTGGAAGAGCGTGATGGTGCTGTTCGGGGGTTCGGCAAACGCC
>JASFTA010000416.1:0-3345 GCA_050114115.1 Desulfobacterales bacterium
GCGGACCCCAACCCGGATTTTTCACGCACCATGAAAATCTGAGGGCCACGTTTATAAAATTCCCGATACGGGTTGTGTGAATCCTGACAAAATAGAGAATGCGGCAGGGTCTGAAGGATAGGCGGTCGTGACAGGGAGGACGCCTAGCTTTGCCAGCCGATTTACGGCCCGGCTTTGAGCATCATCGGTCCGCCTCAGGGGCCATCACGAAGCGCCACTGGCAGAACTGATCCTCGGGGTGGGGATCGGGTGGCGCGAAATGGCATTCCACCCGGATGCCGGGATCGATGACCTCGGCGAAGCTTTCAAATTCGCGCCGGTGCATCTCCTTGCAGTTGTATTCCCCCAGTCCGCGCTTCAGCCGGGCCTCCTGGGTGGGGCAGGAGGGCACGCGCAACATGACGGCATCTTCCTGGACCTCGATCTGATAGCCCACCAGCATCGTCCAGGGAAACAGACGCAGGGCCTGGACGAACCCCCCCAGGCCGCCCGAACTGATTTCGAAGCGCTTGACCAGATCCCGGGCCGCCATGGCCGATACACGCCCCCACACGTCCTCGTTGATCTTCTCGGCCGTTTCCTGGCCGAAACGCTCGCCAATCTCAATAAACCAGAAGGCATCCACCACCCGGTAATGCCAGAGCAGAAAGGTGATGTAGTCGCGCATCTGTTCCCGGTCCATCGTGTCGAGGCGTTCGAGATCCATGGGTTACGATTCCAGAAGGGTGTGCGCCTGGGCGATGATCCGGTCCACATTGGGTGGGGCGGCATCTTCGCGGCGGCGTTCAACAGGCGGTTGAAACACTATTGCGCTTGGCCATAGGGTGTTAAAACCCTCCTCAAAATGCTCATTTATTACACATAAAATGCGCTTCTTCGTCGGATTTGGCCTTGTCTGGCCGGCGCTCATGACGTTTTTCCACAACCTGTTAAAGGGAAAGCCCTGGCTGAATTATTCAGCGCGGTTCGATCTGATCGTACAGGCCACCGTACAGGAAGCTGTGCGGCATCTCCCGGGCCAGGAAATCGTACGGGAACCCCATTTCGATCTGACTGACTTTTTTGAGGCGTTCGATCTGTTCGGCATCCAGGCTAAAGTCCAGGCAGTCGAGATTTTCCTTGAATTGCTCGAGGGTGCGGGCGCCGATGATCGGCAGGATTGCGCCTTGCTGGCGAACCCAGTTCAGCGCCACCTGGGAAGATGTTTGGCCGATCTCGTCGGCCACGCGATCGACTTCGCGGGCGATGGAGAAGATTTCGTCGTCGATATCCTTGAAGGGTGCCTTGTCGAGGCGCCGCTCGACACTCTTGTCGGATTCCCGGGTGTACTTACCGGTGAGCAGCCCGCTTCCCAGGGGCGACCAGGCCGTAATACCTAAATCCAGGGCCTGGGCCATGGGAAGCAATTCGCGTTCGGGGGAGCGCTCCACCAGGCTGTACTCCACCTGGATGGCCACGCAACGGCTCCAGCCGCGCAGGGCGGCAAGCATGTCGGCCCGGGCAATGATCCAGGCCGGCGTGTCGGATATGCCCACGTACAGGATCTTGCCGGCACGCACCAGGTCATCGAAGGCCCGCATGACTTCTTCCATCGGCGTCATGAAATCCCAGGCGTGCAGCCAATAGAGGTCGATATAATCCACCTTCATGCGCTTGAGACTGGCTTCCAGGGACTGGACCATGTTCTTGCGGTGATTGCCGGCGGCATTGGGATCACCCACCGGCGCACTGTTGCTGTACTTGGTGGCCAGGACAAAGCGTTCGCGGTCGCCGGCCACAAACTCGCCCACCAGTTTCTCGCTGGTACCATCGGTGTAGATATCGGCCGTATCGATAAAATTACCGCCCGCATCGACGTAGGCGTCGAAAATACGCCGGCTTTCCTCGGGGGCTGCGCCCCAGCCCCAGTCATCACCAAATGTCATGGTGCCCAGGCAGAGCTCTGAAACGCGCAGTCCGCTGTGTCCCAAAAGTCTGTAGCGCATTCCGTCCTCCTCTTTCCACAATTCGGTTTCGGCAAAATTTTGCTGTTTGACGCGCGGCGGATTTGCGTGGCCCACGTCCGATGGTCGGGCTTCCGTGCCAAGGCAATTCGGAATTACCATATGAAAATTTAGTTTAACCGCATCGACAGGTCAAGTCTTGATAGGCGGGGAAAGGAGCCGAACCGGATTGGGATGGAAAAGCGATGCGATGTATAGGGTTCTTTTCCCACGCGGTGCTGATCATAAGTTTATCCCGGGCTTTCGGTGCCCAGAGCAATGGACCGCAGGGTTCGATTTTGGGAATCGTAGTGCGAAACGCAGCCGGTGGTGCACCAGGCCGGCAGGGAGTGCAATTGTCGTCCCTCGGGATTCTGATAGAGGTGGGCCTGATGAAAATGCCCCGCGAAGACGGTCTGGGCCCCATCGCGAAAACGGGCTTCGGCAAAAGCCGCGATCTGAGCGTCCGGCAAACGGTGGCGAAAGGCGGGATTGGTATGCTTGAGGCGGCGCTTGAGATGTTCGACCACGGCCGGTCCCAGGGGCAGGTGGGCCAGCAGGATTTTAGCATAACGGTTTTTACTGAGTTTGCGAAAGGTGAGGTAGCGAATGTCCTGTGTGTTGATCTGGTCGCCGTGGCAGAACAGATGCCCGTGGTGATCCAGATACCAGGGACCGGGGGAACACCAGGAGAAGGCCTCGGCATGGCTTTCGGTCAGGAAAAACTCGTGGTTGCCCTCGAGATAGCCGATCAATCGGCGGGTTTTCTGGTGCCGGCACCAGGCCAGGAAATGCCGGTGCAATTCGTTTTCGTATCGGGGCAGGGCCAACCAGAGGTCGAAAATATCCCCTAGAAAGACCAGATCGTCATCCTCCCGGGCCAGGGCGTCCAGCAAGCGGAAGAACCGCGCAAAATTCCCCTTGGCCTTGCTCACATGGGCATCGGCGATAATAATCAGGGGTTTTCTTCCTCCGATCCCAGGATTTCCTCGGCTTCCATCCACATCACATTGATGATCCCGAAGGCGCAGGCCAGGAGAACCCCCAGAATCCAAGCAAAATACCACATATTTTGAATCTCCCTATGGGCAGCTTAACGATGGCCGAATTTGATAAGCAATCGTTTCAATTTACCCTCTGAAGCCCGATGGCGGCGTTTCTAATGCCGCCGTTAGTAGGCCGAATGCGTATCTTCCTCGATCTGGGCCTCCGTCACTTTCCCGCGCATCACCCGGTAGACCCAACTGGTGTACGCCAGCACAATCGGCAGAAAAATCACCACGGCCCCGAACATCAGCATGAGGGTGCGGTGACTGGAGGTGGCGTCGTAAAGCGTCAAGCTGTGATCGGGCTGGGTGCTGGA
>JASFTA010000417.1:0-3340 GCA_050114115.1 Desulfobacterales bacterium
ACACACCGCAGGTGTTGGATTATGCCATGACGGCGGCAGAGGGGTTCAATAGCCAGATTATTCTGGCGAATATCATTAATCGCCGCGATATCGAGGCAATTGAATATGCCGTTCATAGGGCCCTTCTGGTGGAGCAGGATATTTCGATAGCGGAGGCGAGACATCAATTTATCCTCGAAAGGGAAGATGCCTTGAAAGCCCTCGTTGAAGAATATGGCATCCCAGAAATGATCTGCAAAACCGTTGTTAGAATCGGCATCCCCTTCCAGGAATTGGTCGACATCGTGAAGGCCGAAAAGGCCGATCTCGTTGTAATGGGTACCAAAGGACGCACCAACCTTCAAGAGGTGTTATTAGGCGGAACAGCAACGAAAATGTTTCGACATTGCCCCGTGCCGGTGTTCAGTGTCCGCCTCCATAAATAATATATCGATCTGTTGGGGTCGGCATGCGCATTGCCATTCTATACTTAAAGGAATGATACATGGACAACCATGCAACGCAGGAGCTCGATGAACCGTACAATCTGATGGATGGCGCCGCCGGTGATCTGGAGACGCTGGTCCGTGACGTTGCGGTGCAACGTCAGATCACGACGGATCCGGATGTCGAACTCGAAAAGCGCCTGGAAGCCTATGAAGACATCATTGATTCGGAGGTCGGCGATACCTCCCTGGTGCGCGCCCGCAACATCGAGCGGGAAATGGGCTTTCGCCAGCTTTTTATGAAGTTTGAGGGCGGCAATCCCACCGGAACGCAGAAGGACCGGATCGCTTTTGCCCAGGCGATGGACGCGCTGAGGCGCGGCTTTGACACAATGACCGTGGCGACCTGCGGCAACTACGGCGTGGCCGTGGCCATGGCATCTTCGCTGGCCGGTCTGAAGGCCACGATTTTTATTCCGGCGTCCTACCGCACACGCAGGATCATCGATATACGTGAATTCGGAGCAGAGATCCGCACCGTGCCGGGAGATTACGAGGCGGCGGTGCTGGCCTCACAGGAATGGGCGCGGGAAAATGAATGCTACGACGCCAACCCGGGGGGAGACAACACTACCTTGCAGCTGCAGGCCTACGGCCAGATCGCCTACGAAATTTACGACGAACTGCGCGACGCTCCGGCGGCCGTGGCGGCCCCGGTCTCCAACGGGACCACCCTGGCAGGCCTCTACCGGGGTTTTCTGAGTCTCTATCGCCGGGGCAAGACTTCGCGGCTGCCGCACATCGTGGCCGGTTCGTCCTTTCGTAAAAACCCGATCGTGCATTCATTCATCAAGGGGCTTTCGACCTGCGAAGACCTTCAGCCCCGGAACATCCGGGAAACTTCGGTCAACGAGCCGCTGATCAACTGGCATGCCATCGACGGCGATCTCAGTCTGGCGGCTATCCGGGCCACCGGCGGCTGGGCCGCCGATGCCTCGGACAAGAGCATGCGCCGGTTCGCCCGACTGATTGCGGAAAAGGAGGGACTGCAGGCCCTGCCGGCTTCCACCGCCGGTCTGATCGCGCTGATCGACCGGCATCAGCGCGAACCACTGCCCGGCGATCGCTATGTCGTTTTGCTTACGGGGAGAAAATCCTGATGGACCAAAAGCATGTCGAAAGGGACGGCAACGCCGTCGTTTACTGTGAAGGCGCTTTCAACACCACCAACGGTAAAACCGCACACGGTCTTGTACGCTTCACGGAACGCTACCGCGTCCTGGCGGTAATTGATTCCAGATGGGCCGGCCGGGACGCCGGTGCGGTGCTGGACGACCGGGCCAACGGCATCCCGATCTGTCCCGACCTGCCGGCCGCGCTGAAAGCTGCCGACGAACAACGGCACGCCGCGAGCCATTTCGTCATCGGTCTGGCGCCGGACGGCGGCCGCCTGGCCCCGGCTGACCGCGAAGCGGTCAGGGACGCCCTGCGCGCCGGTCTGAATGTGGACAGCGGTCTGCACGATTTCCTTTCGGAAGACGCCTCGTTGGCCGCCTTGGCCAAGCGTCGCGGCGTTAGGATCCGCGACATCCGCAAACCGCCGCCGCGCCGCGACCTGCATTTTTTCACCGGTCGCATCGAGAAGGTGCAGGCGCTCAAAATCGCCGTCCTGGGCACGGACTCGGCCGTGGGCAAACGCACCACCGCCTGGCTGCTCGTCAAAGGGCTTCGCCGTCGTGGGCTTGCGGCCGAAATGATCGGCACCGGGCAAACCGCTTGGCTCCAGGGCGCGCGCTACGGGGTGGTGATGGATGCCCTGGTGAACGACTTCGTTTCGGGCGAGATCGAACACGCCGTCCTCCGTGCCTGGGACGAATCCCGCCCCGACGTGATCGTCATCGAGGGACAGGGCAGCCTCATGAACCCGGCCTATCCCGGCGGATTTGAAATCCTGGCCGCCGGACGGCCTGACATCGTCATCCTGCAACACGCTCCTGCCCGGGAAGAATACGACGGTTTTACCGGCTACCCGCTTCACCCCCTGGAACGGCAGATCGAAGTAATCGAACTTCTCTCCGGAAAGCCTGTGGTAGCGGTAACGATCAACCATGAAAACCTTAATCTGGCGTCAATTGACGCGGTCTGCCGCCAAGTGCAGGCCCACGTCGAACGGCCGGCATTCGATGTGCTTGCCAACGGTGTAGAGCCATTGATTGATGTTGTACGGCCATGGCTCGAACAAAGGGGCGCGGCATGAAAATCGATCCCGCTATCGCAACCGAAGCCGGTAGCCGGGCTTCGGATGAACTCAAAGCGCTGCAGGTGATTGGGCGTTTGGAAGTTGGACCGGTACGTCTCGAAAAAAAGCGCCTCGTAGCGCCCTACCGACTGCAGGCCGCCGGGAAAAGCGATACCTTTGATCTGATATACAGCTTTGAAGAGACGGTGTTCGATCCCCGGGAACCCGGCGCCCAGAATCTGGCGGCCATGATGGCGGCACAGGTCGCGTTGAACTATGGCCTTTTCTGCCGCGAGATTGTTTTCCACGGCCCTTATGACACACTCGATCGGCGCTTTCTGCGAACTATGGCTGAGAACACGGCCCGCGAAATCTACGTCAAGAAATTTCTGGAACCCAATCCGTTTTTAGTTGGCGACGCCGCCCGCCTGCCGGCGGTCAAGTGCAAGACCTATTTGCAGGCGCGGCTGCGCTTCAGCGACCGCCGCCGCAGCCCCCGTGCCGCCTGGACCCCCTGGCAGACCGAACGCGGCCGCTGCGCGATTCTCTCCAGCGGCGGCAAGGACAGTCTGCTGAGTTTCGGGCTCATGCGCGACGTCGGTGAAGAGCGCGGCGACGCCGTCCACCCGCTCTTCGTCAATGAATCCGGGCGCCACTGGTTCACGGCTCTCAATGC
>JASFTA010000418.1:0-3338 GCA_050114115.1 Desulfobacterales bacterium
CCTTAGCATCTCCGTTATGAGGCGGCACCGATTGCGCCTTGACAGGGCCGCCCAAAAATGCAATCAAATATTTGATCAAATTTTTGATAATATTCATAGGCCAGGATCCGATGCCCAACCGCACCCCCCAACCCGCAGCCCCTGCCCGCGGCGGTGATCACACCCGCAGGGCCTACCGGGGCATCCGCAACCTGATGCTCCACAACGAGCTGACGCCGGGTCAGAAATTCTCCTACCGCGATCTGGCGGAACGCCTCGGCATGAGCCAGACCCCGATCATCCAGGCGCTCAAATGGCTCGAATTCCAACAATTGGTGCGGCATGAACCCCATCGGGGATATTTCACGGCGCCGGTCGATCCCCGCGAGGTGGATGAAATCTACCAGACCCGCGAGTTGATCGAATGCGCCCTGCTGGGGGCGACCCTCGCGCGCCTGGACGATGCCGGCCTGCTGAGCTTACAGCGCGCCCTGGCGGAACATCACAAGGCCTCCCGCGAACGCTACCTGGCCGAGCGGCTTGAAAAGGACATGGCTTTTCATCTGACCCTGGCCTCCCTGTCCGACAACCGGATTCAAACCAGGATCCTGGCCGACCTCTTCGATCTCCTTTATCTGAAATATGGCGGCCGTCTCCTGTTCAGCACCTCGATGACATCGGCGGACAGCGACCACCAGGAACTCCATGAATACATTGTCGCCCGTGATCTCCGGGGCGCCCGGCGCACCCTGTCGCGGCACATCCGACGCGTGCGGCGGCATGTCCTCCGGGGGTTGGCCCAAATTAGCGCGGAAAAGGACCGGGCCGGACTGTGAAACCGCTTCCCCCTACCAATGACGTGGCACCGTTTGGTTCAACCGGCTGCACAAAGGAGCTTGCGCCATGGCGCTGACCTTGATGGAAGGCAACGAGGCCATCGCCTGGGGTGCGGTGGCGGCCGGCTGCCGTTTTTTTGCAGGCTATCCCATCACCCCGGCTACCACGATCTACAACGCCATGCTGCGTCGGCTGCCGCCCGCGGGCGGGATCTGTCTCCAGGGGGAAGACGAAATTGCCTCCATCGGGTTCTGCCTGGGCGCCTCGATGGCGGGGCTCAAAACCATGACGGCCACGTCGGGCCCGGGCATCAGCCTCTACAGCGAGCAGATCTCATTTGCCGTGGGCAGCGAAATCCCGATCGTGATCGTGGATGTGCAGCGCCTGGGGCCTTCGACCGGCTCTGCCACCCGGGGGGCGGACGGCGATATCCAGTTTCTGCAATGGGGCAACAGCGGCGGCCTGCCGGTGATCGTCCTGGCCCCGGTGGATGTTGGGGACTGCATCCGGCTGACCATGCAGGCCTTCAACCTGGCCGAGCGCTTTCGCTGCCCGGTGTTCGTGGCCACGAACAAGGAAATCGCCATGACCCGCGAGACCATCGATCTGGAGGCCCTGACGCTGCCGGCAGTCGAGACGCGGACGGCCGCCGATCCGCACAAGCCCTTGGCGCCCTTTGCCGCCAGCAAGGCACACCCGGTGCCGCCCTTTCTGCCCATCGGCGGGTCGCGGATCGTGCGGCAGACCTCCTCCACCCATGGCCCGGACGGTTACATCACCACCGATCCCGCAATCATCGCCGCCAACCAGGATCGCCTGGTCCGTAAGATCCGCACCGGTCTGGAGGACTTCGCCGACTACGATTGCGGGGAGACCCCCGGCGCCGAGACGCTGGTGATCACCTACGGCGTCACGGCGCGGGCGGCCCGGGCGGCCATTGCCGCTCTGGGACCCGAGAAAAAGCGTGTATCCCTGCTGGTTCTCAAAACCCTCTGGCCGGTGCCCGCGAAACTCCTGCGCGCGAAAGCCCGGTCCTGCAAGCGCATCGTGGTGATCGAAATGAACCTGGGCCAGTATGTGCGTGAAATCGAGCGTGTGCTGGCCCCACGGGAAATCTCCTTTTACGGCCAGATGAACGGGGAGTTGATCCGCCCGGCGCAGATCAAGGAGGTCATCCTGAATGGATAGCCTGCTCAACACCGCACGCCCACCGGTCTTCTGTCCGGGTTGCGCCCACGAGCGCGTGGTGACCGCCCTCGACAAGGCCCTGCAACAGCTCGGCCTGGCCGGCCATCAGGTCGTGATCGTGTCGGATATCGGCTGCTCGGGGCTGTTCGACACCTTTTTCAATACCCACGCCTTTCACGGCCTGCACGGGCGCGCCCTGACCTATGCCACCGGCCTCAAGTTGGCGCGCCCGGAATTGCAGGTCGTCGTCACCATGGGCGACGGCGGGTTAGGGATCGGCGGCGCCCACCTGCTAAGCACCTGCCGTCGCAATATCGACCTGACCCTGCTGATCCTGAACAACTTCAACTACGGCATGACCGGCGGGCAGTGTTCATCCACCACGCCGCCCGAGGCCCAAGTCGGGTCCGGTTTTCTGAACCGCCTCGAGAAACCCGTCGATGTCTGCCAGGTGGCGGGCGCCGCCGGGGCGGCCTGCCTGGCCCGTCTTTCGGCCTATGACGGCAATCTGGCAAAACGGATCGCGGCGGCCATCCAGTATAAGGGATTTGCCCTGATGGACATCTGGGGCGCCTGCCCGGGACGCTACACGCGCCGCAACAAGCTCTCGCCCGCCAGTATACGGACCGATCTGGAACAGATGCCTTCCCTAGAGCATTTTGAGACCCTGAACGACCGCCGGGAATACGGAGACCACTACCGCGCCGAGGCCGCCCGGCTGGAAACGGTGCCGCCACCGCTGCGGATCAAACCCACGCACCGCCCCCCCACCGAAGAGCGTCGCGAAGTGGTTCTGCTGGGCAGCGCGGGCCAACGTATCGTCACGGCCGGGGAACTTCTGTGCCTGGCCGGGGCCGCGGCCGGCCTCCAGGCCACCCAGAAAAACGACTATCCCATCACCGTGCTCCGTGGCCACTCGGTGAGTGAGGTGATTCTGGGTCGCGAAGCCATCGGGTATACCGGCATCGATCGCCCCCACGTGGTGATCGCCCTGGCCGAGGAGGGGGTGGCCCGCCGGCGGAAGATGCTGGCCGCGCTTAGGGAAGAAACGCTGGTAATCTGCGATCGGGGGGTGACGCTTCCGGACACGCACGCCACGGTGGTCGCCATCGATTTCAAGGCCCTCAAGATCAAATCCCCGGATTGGGCCCTGGCCGCCCTGGGGATCCTGGCCGAGCGGCGGGAGGTCCTCGACCCCAATATGCTCTGCAGCGCCCTGGATCTGCGGTTCAAGGACCGCGTGCACGCCATGGCCATGGATGTGCTCGAACGGGTCAAAGTATAGAAGTGGTTTCAAAACCCCTTCTATGAACTCAAGAAGCCAAGTGAAGGAC
>JASFTA010000419.1:0-3335 GCA_050114115.1 Desulfobacterales bacterium
GAGGAAGAAATTGGTTTGAAATGGCTTGCCCTGGCGGCCCTGCACGGCGTCAACAACAATGCCGACAAAATCACGCTGCGCAAAGGTGAAGACGGCGGCATTCGTGTAACCGCCGAATACCGTCCCACGGAGCTGCCGTCACCGGGCAGTGCCGTCGGCGACAAGGTTCTGGAAGCCATCCGGGAGATCACCCACATCGATGCGGATCGAGGTGAGACGCGTCTGGCGCTCGGGATACGGGACAGCAGCATCGATCTGGAAGTCAAAATCAAGGCCAAGAAAGGCTCCCAGAAAATCTCACTCAAATTCCCCTGACCAGCGGAGGCGAATCCGCATGCCAGCCGACATTAGACGATTCGGGTTGATCGACGCGATACAACGATAAAAACAGGCGGCACCGCAAAAGCCTGCCACAGGGGGGGACATGAGAACAGGATGGATACTGCTGCTGACAGGCGTATTGCTAACGGGCTGCGCGGGCTTGCACGACGGCGGATTTCTCCAACCGGCGACACAGGCCCTGCCCCCGGATGCCGACGATCTCAAACCCGGCCTGGCGGTCCTTTATTTTCCGAAAACATTCGTACGGCATGTGGATTCCCTGCCCCGGGGTGACAAAGCGCGACGCCAGGGAGTTCCCGGCCCGGCGGTCACCAACCTGAACCGCCGCTTCGGCCGCGGCCAGGTCTTCGACAGCGGTACCAACCGCGGTATCGGTGTCGAAATGAGCGGTCTGATCCTGTTGGACAAACCCGGCCGCTATCGCTTCCAGGTCAATAGCAACGACGGTTTCCGGCTTTTCCTCGATGGCCGCAGCCTGCTGGAAGATCCGGCCTGGCACGCTTCCGGCGACCGTCTCACCCCTCCCGCCGACTTCGAGGTGATCGCACCGGCCTGGTACTCGTTGCGCATTCGTTTTTTTCAGCGCAAGGGCACGGCGACCTTCCAGTTTTTCTGGATGCCGCCGGGCAGCACGGAATTTACGCCGGTCCCCGGCCAAGTGCTTGCTCACCTCACGGCTTACTGATATAGATCCGTTCCGATATCGGCACTGGCCAAGAAACGTTGACGCCCGTCAGCGACCGGCTGAGATGAGTGATGACCCGCACGCCGGAGCGCAAACCTGAAACGAGATTGGCATGACCACATACCGGTTGATATTTGAAGGCCGGCTCCAGCCGGGGTTCGATCCGGCGACGGTCAAACAAAACCTGGCCGCCCTTTTCGGGGTCCCGGTGGCCGAGGTCGAAACCCTCTTCACGGGCGACCCGGTGGTTTTGAAGGAAGGCCTCGATGCGGACACCGCCCGCCAGGACCAGGAAGCCTTCGAAGCCACCGGCGCTGTTTGCCGCATGGAAGCCCAGGCGCCGGCTACACCGCGCCGGTGGTTTGGACGCACTGCCGGCGAATCGCCCCCAGCGCCGCCGGACCAGGATACGGCTCACGAACAATCCCCCGGGGAGCCGCCGCCCGCCACCCGCCGCTATGGTCTGCGACATCCCTATGTCATGAGTTTCTATTTCAAGCCCTTCTATCGTGATGTGGCCCTTCACTGGCGCGGTCTGGCTTTTGTGCACCTGTTCATCCTGCTGGCGCTGACGAGTGTGGCCTTCATGCTCCATTTCCAAACCATCGCCAGCGCCTTCGTCAACGAAAAGGCACCGGCCATCATCGCCCAGTTGCCGACCATCGTCATTGAAAAGGGCCAGGTCAAGGTGGCGGTCGAGCAACCATTTAAGGTCTTCAGGCCTGATACCCGGGACCTGTTTGCCGTAATCGACACCACCGGGCAAATCACATCCCTGCGTCAGACGGACGCCATGCTGCTGCTGACCCGCTCCCAGTTGATGGCCCGGATTGGTCCGGGTGACAGCCGTGTTTTCGATCTGCGCGCGATCGAAACGCTGCGTTTGACCCAGAGCGATATGGCCCGGTGGCTGCAAACCTCCCTGCGCTGGGCGCCCTTCGTGCTCTACCCCCTGATGCTGTTTTTTACCTATTGTCTGCGCACCCTGCAGGTGCTGATTTACGCGGGGATCGGGATGGTGATGGCGGCCCTGCTGAAGCGCGCGATGCCCTTCGGCGCGGCGGCCAGCGTGGCCGTGATGGCCATGACGCCGGTCATCCTGATCGATACCCTGATCATGCTGGCGAGAATTCATTTACCCCTGTGGGGCATCGGCAGCTTCATCGTGGCCTTCGGCTACCTCTTCTTCGGCATCCGGGCCGCCGCGGATGACGCTTCTGAACGTTCGGCCGAAAAGCTGCCCTAAAAAAAAGCGGACGGGAGCGCCGCCGCCCGTCACGTCTACCGGTCTTTTAAAGGGGCCTGCAACCGTGACCTTGCGCTTGCACTATCTACAGCACGTTGCTTTCGAAGGGCTGGGGCAAATAGGCCCGTGGGCCGTAAAGGCCGGGGCCGCCATCAGCGCCACGCGATTTTTTGAGGATCAGCCCCTCCCCGATGTTGGCGCCTTCGACTTTCTGGTGATCATGGGGGGACCCATGGGCACCGGGGACACGGACCGTCATCCCTGGCTGGTCCGTGAGAAGCTATTCGTTCGGGAAGCCATCGCCGCCGGCAAAGCCGTCCTGGGGGTCTGCCTGGGCGCCCAGTTGATCGCCGCGGCCATGGAGGCTCGCGTCTATCCCAACACCCATCGGGAAATCGGCTGGTTCGATATTAAGCGCAGCCCATCTGCCGCGGATCACGTGATCGGGGACTGTTTCCCGCCGCAGCTCAAAGTCTTCCACTGGCATGGCGATACCTTCGATCTACCCGCAGGCGCCCTTCGGATCGCTTCCAGTACGGCCTGCCGCAACCAGGGATTCGTTCTCGGCCCGCGCGTCGCAGGATTGCAGTTTCACCTGGAAACCACACCGCAGAGTCTGCAGGCCCTGATCGCCAACAGCGGCGACGATTTATGGCCGGGACCGTATGTCCAGTCCCCCAGGGCCATGCGCTTGGAAAACGAATGCTACGGCTCCAACCATGATGTGCTCGAGGCCATTCTGGACCGTCTGGCAAGCAGCGTGATCGGGAGCTGACCATGGTCTACCGCGGCTACCGTGAATTGGCGGCCCATGAATGCCGGGGGCGGGACTACGCAATCGAAACCCGTCCGGGCCACACGGGCCTTCTCGTGATGGCGCCACACGGGGGCTGTATCGAACCGGGCACGGACGTCCTGGCGTCGGCCCTGGCCGCAACCCGGCATGCCTATTACGGCTTTGTCGGCCTGAAACCGCGCGGCAACCGCAGCCTGCACCTGCCCAGCCACAGATTTGACGAACCGCTCGCCGACAGCCTTTCAGCCCGTGCGGATTGGATTTTG
>JASFTA010000420.1:0-3327 GCA_050114115.1 Desulfobacterales bacterium
CCTCCCGTGTTTCGATTTCGTTGCGCGTCGCTTGCAGGCTTTGCGAAACCGCCCTCAGCTCCGCGCGCGTCCGGGACAGCCGCGCCAGGGTTTCCTGTTCGCGCACGGCTGCATCCGCCGCTAGCGCTTCCGCGTTCTTGATAGCCTCGGTGGCGTCGGCTACGCGGGCCTGGAGCCCGGCTAATTTTTCTTTGTGGGCCATAATTTGTTTTTCCAGGGAAGCCGCCTCGGCCCTTAAATCCGGCGGCGGCGCAATCGTGGGACGATCCGCCGGAGGAGACATCGGCAAGGCTTTCACCAGGGCGAAAATCGCCATCAGGCACAGACACAGGATGGCGAAAAACCGCATGACATCGGTCTGCAGCATTTCAACATCGTTCGATGGCGGCGGGCCGCGGTGAAACCTAAATGTCGGCGATGATAGCAGGGGATTCATCGGTGTCTCCACAATGGCAGCTAAAACTTCAGGCTCGATCCTGGGCTTGAGGGTTCGCTGTCGATACCAGCTGGCGGAGGTGCGCATCGATGGATCGCAGCGACGATTGAACCGCATCGGTCTGCTGCTCCGCCAGCCGATGATAGTAGGCTTGCATTTGCGTACCGACCGCCAGTGATTTAACGAGTCGCAACAGATAGCCGCCCACCGCGCCGAATATGGTCGTGGACAGTGCCAGGAGGATGCCGCCATCGACCAGTCGCTGCAGGATCGAAAAGGCTCCCAACTTGGCTGCGGTTTGGGCATTCAGATCACCGAGCCCGTCCAACAGGGCCCCCCGCATGCCGATCGCGGTCCAGATGACCCCGATGCCGAAGAACAGATTGATCCAAATATCGACCAGGTGATCCATCTGGGTTATTTTTTCCACGGCGCTCTTCGGGTCGCGCAGAGACCGTCTTAGGCGTGTCAGCGAGCCGGTAAAGAGCAGCAGGATCGCGCCAAAGGGGATTACCGACAAGCGTAGATTTTCATAGGTCCATGCCAGCATGCGTTGAACCGTCGGTACGTCTAAAACGGATATGGCCACGACCGTGGACATATTCAAAATGTAGAGCAGTGTTACCGCGATAAGGACAACGCCCAGAGAACCGGTGATAAATCCGGTCCAAAAAAAAGCGGTCGCGTGCGATTTCGATTTCATGACAAGCTTCCTGTGCTACCTGTTCAGACAGGCGGTGCAGGTGGCGTCCAGCAACAAGAGAATCGAATTGTACTGATCCGCCGCCGCATAATACGCCTGTTTGTCCTGGCAGGCCCTTAAAAGACCTTCCTCTTTTTGACCGAGCTCTTTTTGCAAGGCCAACTCAAGATTGCTCTTGGCAACTTCGGTGCAGGATGAGCAGACGTTGAAATCGTCCGGCAGCGACATGAAGGTCGTGTTGAAATAGCGATTGTAGTAGTCGCGGGCCTGGATTTTATCGATGATGCCTTCATCATTGGCCCAAACCAGAAATTCACTGAAACGACGCCGGTTCTCAATATCGGGATCGCGTTTGGCCACATCCAAAAGGCGATCATAGTAGCCGTCGAACATCTGCTCGCATTCCAAACGGCCAAGGTCGGCGCGCGAATGATCCAAGGCCGCCTCGAGATTCACGCCTGATGGCAAGGTACAGGATGGTTTGAAGTAATTCTTGTTGGTGCAGGCACACATCAGTGCGGCCACGACACAGATAAGCATGCATCTTCTGAATTTAGCGTTGATGATGGGGCTCGATTTAATCATGATAGGTTTTCCTCCATCTTGATACGGTTGGACCGGCGGCTACATTCCAAGAGGACTTTGATACGCTGATTCCAGGTTGCCTTGGGGCGGATCCGGAATACCTTCTAAATCGCCGGCGTCCCCAAAGAGGATTGTCTTTACCCGGCCGACCATCTCGAACATTTCAGGCGTAATGATGCCGTAAATCTGGTCCAGATCGATCATGAGCTTGGCCCGGCTGATTTCATCTCGCGTCAGGGCGATAAGCTCCTGGACCTCCTGCGTGTCAAGGTAGATCTCGGCCGCTACGGCGGCGAGGGAGCCCCCCGATCCGGTCCTGGGGGCCGTTGACACCAGCCTGTAGTATTGCTTGAACTTTTCACTCAATTTTCCCGATCGACGTTTATAGCGTGTGGTTTCAGCCGATTGGTGCGGTGTCTTAGCGAGCAGTTTTTGCAACCCCCTGGGTGTTGTCTTGCGCCCCAATTCCTTGCGAATGCGTCGCTCCAGACTCGTGTTCGTGGCGCGAACCGAATCCTCCATACCCGGCAGTCGCGATTCCATGACATCCAGCATCTCCAGGTATACCTGGCTTAATTGTTCGGTGATCTGACGGCAGCCGGGCTCTGATTCAGCGCCCTCGCATTTGCTGACGCTGTAAAGTTCTTCCTGCTGATTCAACTGCTCGATCACACTCTGAAGATCCGCCTCCATCGCTTTGGCCGTTTCACTGGTATGTTTGATGCTTTCGACAACGGTCGTTGGAAACAGTCTCAGGGTTGGGGATGTTTTGGCGAGCACCGAAGTTTGCAAAGCTGCCCAAGCAACAAGCGACAGGACGATCAACCGGCACCATAATCCCGGCAACCGTGGATTCCATGGCATGGCCCTGATTTTTAATTCCGGCATGGGTCACCTCCTCTTATCGTTTTGTCCGATCGGACTCAAAACCGATGGGGATTTATAGCTTAACGGTTCATATCGCTAGAAAAATGCGCTGTGGTCTTGTTTATGGCTCAATCCCCTGTGCTGGTCTCAGAACAGGCCCTTTGTCGGACCCATCCATTATTGGGGGAAAATCCGCCTTCAAAATGAATAGACGGACATAACCCGGATGGGGACCATTTTTTTTGCGTGGGCAGTTCGTTTAGCGGCGGGGCAGGGGGACGAAGGCTGGGGATTCAGAGAATGTTGCGGGTTGATTTGATCTTAGCGATCGGGTTCGCGAAGCGAGGGGCCCTGGTCACTTGAGAATCGGCCTGGAGGATATCGGAACGGGAAGGAATAACCGTGACTTCAATCTGCGACGCCGTGCCCAACCACTTCGGGATGGACACTACTTTGTTTCTTTCACTTCCAAATAGGCCACACCATCATCGATGCGGATATGTAAAATTTCTTTAGGGCCCAAAATGCTTTTGGTCTGATAATAGGGCGTGGCGAGGACAACGCGATCAAACGATTTTACGGGATAACCCTTTTTATGCAGTACGGATATAAACCGTTTGATACGCTTGCCGTTACGCCACTGCAGCGTGTCATCTTCCAGCAGGATGTCTTTCAACTCCTGATCCAGTATGAGTGCCGCCGTAGTGGTCAAGGATTGTCGGGTCTGAAATTGGTA
>JASFTA010000421.1:0-3323 GCA_050114115.1 Desulfobacterales bacterium
GATCTGCCTGGCCACCACCTATATTGCGGCCAAGATCGCCGGCTTCGACGTGGGGCTGGCCGCCGGCCTGTGGGCCGGAGCCCAGACCATTTCGGCTTCCATCGGTCTGGCCACCGACGCCATCAACAATTCGGGCATGAGCAATGCCAAACAGATGCTCAACCAGATCCCCGTGGCCTATGCCATCTGCTACCTGTGGGGCACCATCGGTACCGGTGTGATTCTCTCCCAGATCGGGCCCAAACTTATCGGCACCAACCTCGAGGAGGCCTGCAAACAGTATGAAGCCGAAATGTCCAAGGGCCAGCCTGCGGGCGGCATGCACACGGCCTGGCATCAACTCGAGATGCGCGCTTTCGAAATCGCCGCCGACGGCCAGGCCGCCGGCAAAACGGTGGCCGAAGCCGAGGCGCTCCACGCCGAGGAGCGCCTCTACATCGAGCGCCTGCGCAGCGATGGCAAACTGGTCGACTTCGATGGCGGGACGACGCTCAAGGCCGGCGACGTGATCGCCGTGTCCGGTCCCACCGAGGCCCTGGTGGCCCTGGAGCCGCACGCCAAGGAAGTGGCCGACAGGGAACTGCTCGACATCCCGGTAGAATCCGTGGACCTGGTCGTTACCCACAAGGACGTCAACGGCAAGACGTTGGTGGATCTTGCCAAGGAAGACTTCGCCCGGGGCGTCTACCTGCAGAAGATCACCCGGGGGGCCACGAGCGTGGACGTTCCCATCCTGGCCCAGACAACGGTCCACCGCGGCGACATCCTCAAGCTCTCCGGTACGAAAGCCCACATCGCGCGGATCGAGAAGGCCATCGGCTATGCCGACCGCCCCTCGGATGCGACCGACATGGTGTGGGTGGGCCTTTTCATTCTCGTCTCGGGTCTGATCGGGGCACTGTCCGTCAAGATCGGCGGCGTGCCCATCACCCTGTCGGTATCGGGCGGTGTTCTGGTCGGCGGCCTGGTGCTGGGCTGGCTGCGCTCGGTGCACCCCACCTTCGGCCGCCTGCCGTCGGCGACCCAGTGGTTCATGAACTCCGTGGGCCTGAACGTCTTCATCGCCATCGTGGGGATCTCGGCCGGGCCGGGCTTCGTGGCCGGGCTCAAGACGGCCGGGGTGGGGCTGTTCCTGTGGGGGGTCGTGGCCACCTCGATCCCCATGCTCGTGGCCCCGCTGATCGGCAAGTACGTCTTCAAGTTCCACCCGGCCATCAATCTGGGCGTCTGCGGCGGGGCCCGCACCAGCACGGCCTCGGTGGCCATGGTGGGCGACGTGGCCAAGAGCAACATCCCCATGCTGGGCTACACGGTACCCTATGCCGTCAGCAACACCCTGCTGACCCTGATCGGCATGATCATCGTGCTGATTTATTGACGAAAGGAAAAACCAATGGAAACCAAAGATCTTTTCAAATACGACCAGCTCAGCCCGTTCGAGGTCAAGGACAAGCTGATCGATCTGGCCCAGAGCCACCACGAGCGCATGATGCTGGACGCCGGCCGGGGCAATCCCAACTGGGTTGCGACCACCCCGCGCCACGGCTTCTTCCAGCTGGGGTTGTTTGCCCTGCAGGAAGCCGAACGGTCTTTCACCGACAGGGAGCACTTCGGTGGCTACACCCAGGCCGAGGGCCTCCAAGCCCGCTTCGATCAGTTCACTCAGGATCACGCCGGGACGCCCGGCATCGATTTCTTGAAACAGGGGATCGACTATGCCGCGAACACGCTGGGCATTCCGCCCGCTGAGCTCCTGCTGCAGTTCTGCGATGCCATCATCGGCAACCACTACCCGGTGCCCGACCGCATGCTGAAGCACTGCGAAACGATCTGCGCCGCATACATCCGCAAGGAGTTCGGGGCCGGACGGCCCTTCGACCGGCCCTTCGACCTGTTTGCCACCGAGGGCGGCACGGCCGCCATGACCTACGTCTTCCAGACCCTCAAGGAAAACAAGATTCTCAACGTGGGGGACACGATTGCCGTGGGGTCGCCGATCTTCACACCCTACTTGGAAATTCCCCGGCTCAACGACTACCGTTTCGTGGAAGTCGAAATCGCGGCCAGCGAAGACGAGGCCTGGCAGATCCCCGACAGCGAAATCGACAAACTGCTAGATCCCAAGGTCAAGGCCTTCTTCGTCACCAACCCCAGCAATCCGCCCTCGGTCAAGATCCATGATGCGACCATCGACCGGATCGCGAAGATCGTCAAGACCCAGCGCCCGGACCTGATCATCCTCACCGACGATGTCTACGGCACCTTCACCCAGGGCTTCGTTTCCCTTTTCGCCGCCATCCCGGACAACACCATCGGCGTGTATTCCTATTCCAAATACTTCGGCGCCACGGGCTGGCGGTTGGGCGTCATCGCCCTGTGCGAAGGCAACGTCCTGGACCGCATGCTCGCGGAACTGCCCCGGGCCGACAAGGACGAGCTGGCCAAGCGCTACCGCAGCATCACGCTGGAGCCTGACAAGCTCAAAATGATCGACCGCTTCGTGGCCGACAGCCGGGCGGTGGCGCTGAACCACACGGCCGGGCTGTCGACCCCCCAGCAGGTTTGCATGGCGCTGCTCTCGCTCTTCTGCCTGATGGACACGGACGATGCCTACAAGAAGGCTTCCCAGGATCTGGTCCGGCGGCGCTACAACAGCCTCTACGAGGCCCTGGGCATCCCCCAGCCGGACGACCCGCATGCGGCCCACTATTACACCGAAATCGACATCCGCCAGGTGGCGGCCGCGGCCTACAGCCAGGAGCTGGCCGACTGGATCGACAATAACGTGCACCCGCTCGATTTCGTTTTCCGTCTGGCCGACGAGGAAGAAGTGGTGCTGATGCCGGGCGGCGGCTTCGATGCGCCCAAGAGTTCGGTGCGCGCTTCGCTGGCCAATCTGGACGATGCGGCCTACACCGCGATCGGCAAGCGTCTGCGGGAACTGGTGGACGAATACCACCAGCGCTGGAAAGAAAGTCGGAAATAGCCCCCAAACGATGCAGAATGCCCCGCCAGCGTCATGAGCACGGGGTCCGGCGGCAGCTGTTGGCCCGCAGGGACTCCCCCGCTTTGGTTCGGCGCTGCGCAGGGGGCCCTGCGGGCTACCGGGTCACCGGCCGGGGGAGCTTGGTGCGTGATTGTGGAAGTATTGCTTCTCCTGAACATGACAGCTATAGAGCAAGAGCTGTTGTCGCAGTGGCGGAACATTCACGAACCGGTCATTTTGGAGGTATGGAACGATGTCGATCCGGAAAAAATTTGTCACCATCATGCTGTTGGCAATCTTGGGCGGTTTTGTTGTTGTTCCTGTCCAAGCACAGGAC
>JASFTA010000422.1:0-3318 GCA_050114115.1 Desulfobacterales bacterium
CTCTATGCCAGCAACATGCTGACCCTCAACGGATGGTGCCGCCATTTCGGCTTTGCGACCATGATGGATGTGGTCGGCGACGACGCCCCGGCCCTAAGGAAGCGCATCGCCCGGGCCGTCTCCGAACAGGATGCCATCGTGACCAGCGGTGGCGCCTGGAGCGGCGACAAGGATATGATGGCGCGCGTGCTGGAGGAACTCGGATGGGAAAAAATTTATCACCGGGTTCGGTTGGGACCGGGGAAAGCCGTCGGGTTCGGTCTGCTGGCCGGTAAACCCGTATTTATTCTGCCGGGTGGTCCGCCTTCGAACCTGGTGGCTTTTCTGGAATTGGCCCTTCCGGCCCTGCTCAGGCTTTGCGGTCATCGTGATCCCGGACTGCGCCAGGTCACGGCCCGGCTCGCCGAACCGGTTTCAGGGCAGGTCGATTGGACCCAGGCCATCTTCGGCCGTCTCCAAAACAGGGAAGACGGATTTCACTTCCAGGCGCACGGTCGGCCGGGCAGCCGTCTCCAGAGCATGGCCGAGGCCCAGGGCCTGCTGCTGATTCCCGAAGGCACCGCCGGCTTTCAATCCCGGGCCAGCGTGCGCGTGCAACTGCTGCGTTAGAAAAACTCGGATGGGGAGCGCGAGGTTCCCAGTGACCGCCGAACCTGCCCCATATCCTCATCCGTTGAGGACATGTCATGCCTTTGAGTGCGAGTTGTGCCGGCATTATCCTCTCCGGCGGTTTGAATACCCGCATGGGGGGCCGCAACAAGGCTTTTCTGGATCTTGACGGGCGGTGTTTCTTGGACCGCATTATCGCCAGCCTGGAAGCGTGTTTCCAGGAAATTCTGATCGTCACCCGCGAACCCGACCTATATGCCGAACGACCGGCCAGAGTGGTCGCGGACATCCTGGCGGCGCGCAGTCCGCTGACCGGAATCCATGCGGGCCTGACCAGGATGAAGGGCGACTTTGCCTTTGTGACCAGTTGCGACACACCGCTGCTGACCAAAGAGGTGATCGAGGTTCTGGTGCAGGCAATCGCACCGGACACGGACGTGATCACCCCCACGGAGGGCCCCTATTTTCAGCCGATGTGCGCCGTCTACTCCCGGCGTTGTGCCCCCGTGATTGAAAAAATGCTCCGGCGCCGCGAACTGAAGGTGGACCAGCTTTACGACCAGGTGCGTCTTAAGACGATCCCCTACGAGCGTTTCCGGGCCGTCGATCCGATGCTGGAATCCTTTTTCAATGTCAACACGCCCGAAGATCTCGAAACCGCCCGCCGGATGTGCGCCCGGCCGGCTTCCTGACACTAAATCTGTCTCGACATCGTGATTGGCCTCGGCGTTTAATTCCATGCCGATCAACATAACCAGGGAAGGAAAAAATGGAACTGACCCCCAATCTGCACGCCTTTCTATGGGCGTCCACCGGCGCCAATAACTGCAATACCTTTCTGATCCGCTCGGCCACGAAAAACATCCTGGTCGACCCGGGCCATGCCCCCTACTTCGAGCATGTCCGCCAAGGCCTTCGACCGCTGGGGCTTGCAATCGAAGACCTCGATCTGATCATCGGCACCCACGCGCATCCGGACCATATCGAGGCCGTCCGTCTGTTCGCCCGGCCGCCGGCGCTTTTCACCCTGCACGCGGCCGAGTGGCAACTGGTGGAGGAGGCCGCCCCCCATCTCAGAGCGGCCCTTAATTTCGACCCGGAAGGGTTGACGCCGGATTTCTTTCTTACCGAAGGGGAACTCACGGTCGGTGATATCGACCTGCAAGTCTTCCACACCCCCGGGCACGCACCCGGCGCGGTGACACTCTTCTGGCCGCAGGAGAGAGCCCTGCTCACCGGCGATCTGATCTTCAGGGGCGGGCTGGGGCGCGCCGACCTGCCGGGCGGCGACGGCCGCAAGCTCAAGGAAAGCATCCGGCGCATGGCCACCCTCGACGCCGAATGGCTGCTGCCCGGCCACGGTGACGTAATCAGCGGGGCCGAGGCGGTGCGGGCGAATTTTGCGGGGGTCGAGCGGACGTGGTTCGACTATATTTAGATGCAAATACCAAGACTCAACATTTCATTTTTCAAATTAAGATTCAACTATCTCTGACAACATGGAGAGCTGCGATAAGTTAGAGCTGTACGTAATTTTGGCAGACTGCCCGAGGTACATTTTAATAACAAGTATCGGCCATTTAATCCCGCATGTTGGAAAAGAGTCTCTCTCAAGTCCTACACAACACGATGCTCGATCATACTTTCCGCCATTGCAATAACCATTTCTTCAACTGAATGAGCTTTCCAATCAAGCACTTCTTTAATGCGATCGTTAGAAATTTTAGATCGTCTGCCAAGATCATTTACGACCAAACGAACAGTCTTGTCGAACACCGCAGCTAAACGAACCATTATATTCGGCATTTTCCAGGTTCTGGCCTTGTAACCTTTTTCTGCAAAATGCTTGTTGAGAATAATAGCGATCTCTTGCATTGTTCCATTTCCAGCTACACAGCAAAAACGCATTCCAGCAGCTTGAGGTTTAGTCATCGCTGCTATGTGCGCATCAGCAACATCACGGACATCTACAAGCGGGAAGTCAAGATCAGGGCAGCCAGGCAAGTCACGGCGCATTAGTTTTCGTATAATCTCTCCAGATGCACTAAAATTTTTATCAAGTATGGGCCCGAGAACATACCCTGGATTTATGGTTGACAGTTCAATAGGACTATCATCAAGGCTGTCTATAAAATCCCAGGAAGCTCTTTCTGCCAAGGTTTTACTTTTTGCATATGCGGCTATCGGCCGGTCCGTATTTGACCAATCATCCTCATTGAATACCTTTGTACTATAATCGTCATGGCCATAAGAAATGGCAGCGAGAGACGACGTAACCACTACACGCTTCACTTTCGCTGAAACTGCGGCGTTTAATACTCTCAATGTACCGTCCCTTGCGGGCACGATCACTTCACTTTCATCCTTGGGTGGCTCGCTCGGAACGGGTGAAGCCGTATGAATGACATATTGGCAACCGATAGCGGACTCATTCCAGCCGACATCTGATGTCAGATCTGCCGGAACAAACTCCAACCTGTCATCCGCACTGATGTGCTTCGCAAATGTTGCTCTCAAGCCTGTTTCACTTCCCATGGATCGGATAGTGCCTCTGACCTTATAGTTTTGTTCAAGCAACTTTAGGATGCAGTGCTTCGCGATAAATCCAGTAGCGCCTGTTACCAGAACGGTTGTTTCGGAATTTTCATTCATAAGCACTCCCTCCTTTTAGGAAAGCGTCATTTTTTTGTAATTTAGCTATACTATATA
>JASFTA010000423.1:0-3308 GCA_050114115.1 Desulfobacterales bacterium
TTCGGTTTCATCGACCACAAAAACCGCAGTGTATATTGCGGCCCCGATCGCAGCAATAATGATGATCAATATGGTACCTTTCTTGTTCATTGGGGGATCCTGTTAGGTTTTTAATATTTTTCTGATCGAGGTTGAGCAGCGGCAGTAGATTGCTCTGGTTGTCGTCGATAATATATTTGGGGCCCATCCGGGGGAGGAGGTCCTTGAGCGTCTCCAGGTAGAGCCGACGGGCGGTGACGTCCTTGGCCTTGGAGTATTCGGCATATACCGATTTGAAGCGATCGGCATCCCCCTTGGCCCGGTTGACCCGGTCGAGCGCATACCCCTCGGCGGCCTTGACAACCCGCTCGGCATCACCGCGGGCCGTCGGAATGGCTTTGTTGTACTCCTCACGGGCTTGGTAGATCGTTCTCTCCTTTTCCTGGGTGGCCTGGTTGACCTCGTTGAACGAGTCCTGAACCGGGCCGGGGACATTGGTGCGCTTCATCTCTATGGTGCTGATGGTAATCCCGGCTTCGGAGTTGTCGAGTTCGGCTTGCAGCACGAGTTTGGCCGCATCGGCGATCTCGGCGCGCTTGGTGAGGATTTCGTTGATGCTGCGGTCCCCCACGACCAGGCGCATGGCGGCCTCGGACATGTCGCGCAGCAAACGGGTGACATTCTGAACTTTGAAAAGGTAATTATAGGGGTCATCAACGCGGTATTGGACGATCCAGGGCACCACGGCCACATTCAAGTCGCCGGTCAGCATGAGGGATTCATTGCTGTTTTCGGTGGTAAACGAGGTGCGGCTGCGACCGCTGTTGCGCTGACTGGCGAAACCGAACTCTTCTTTCAGGATGCGCCTTACCGGCACCGGCGTGACGGTCTCGATGCCGAAGGGCAGCTTGAAATTCAAACCGGGTTGCGTGCTTTTGGTATACTTGCCGAAGCGTTGCACGACGCCCACCTCCTCGGTATCGATCTTGTAGACCGATGTGTAGATGCCGAGGATGACAAACAGGAGGACAAAGGCAAGCGGGCCTCCCGGAAGTTTGATTTTTTTGAGGTTTTTGACAACCTCGTCCATTTGCGGCGGTGTGGGGCCGCGGCTTTGCTGCTGCTGTTTTAGCTTTTCCCAATCCCAACTCATGGTCAAGTTTCCTATCTGTCAGTGGTTTGGTAATGAAATTTGCAGAACACTAGTTGAAGAAGGTAAGGTCTGATTTGCCACGAGGCAAATGATTAGGCCACAGTCGATTGCATGCGACTTTGATTCAGGTGCCATAGTAACTAAGTTACACTATAGTGCAAGTCAAGTGAAAATGCGCAGGCACAAGCGGCGGGCCTGGGTGCTGGGAAGCGGTTTTGACAGTCGCTTCGCCGGGATCGACGGGTTAAAAGGGCTTTCACCTGGTGATGTCAAGTTGACAGGCCTCCAGATCAATCGCTATAGAACCTGGAAAAGCCGGACAACCTCTACCCTGAAGATCTGCCCATGGCCGACCCCAAAAAAAAAGAGGCGGGATTAACCCCCATCAAAGGCATTCTGAACCAAGTTCTCCGTGATTGCCGCGGCAATATCCATCAGGATCCGGACCTTCTGGGGCAGGTCTGGGATCGGGCGGTGGGCGCCACCATCGCCAGCAATGCCCAGCCGGCCGCCTTCAAACAGCGGCTGCTGGTCGTCCATGTCAGCAGTTCCGTCTGGCTGCAGGAACTTTTTTTCCAGAAATCCGCGTTGATCGAGCGGGTCAATGCGGCGGCCGGTCGTGAGATCTTAGAGGATATACGGTTCAAAATTGGCCCTTTGGCCCGTTCTTGAGTGTGCGCATGGCCTCCCTGGATATTACGGCCGACAGTTTTTACGATGGGCGCCTCAAGATTTCCCAGGGCCTTACCGGATATCGTTTTTCGATCGATGCCGTTTTGCTGGCCCACCTGATCAAACTCCGCCAGGGCGACCGCCATGTGGTCGATTTCGGCACGGGGTGCGGGATTGTGCCGCTTTTATTGGCCTACCGCCATGCGAATCTGAAGATTTGCGGTGTGGAACTTCAACCGGCCTTGGCTGATTTGGCCCGTGAAAATGTGAAGGCCAACGGTTTCGGAGATCGAATCCGCATCATCGAGAATGACTTGCAAATGCTGAACCCCCGGAATCTGGGGTTCTCCGCAGACGTGATTGTGAGCAATCCGCCCTACCGCCAGGCCGATTCCGGACGCATCAATCCAAATGAACAGCGCGCGCTTGCCCGGCATGAAATTGCGCTGACCCTCGAAGGTCTGCTGCGCGCGGTGCGACGTGTGTTGAGAACGGGCGGGTATTTCTGGACGATCTATCCAAGCCAAAGAATACCCGAAATGATCAGCCGCATGCAGCATTTCAACATTGAACCCAAATATATGCGCCTGATCTATTCCCGGCAAGCAAGCGAGGCCAAACTGGCGTTGGTGGCCGGGGTCAAAGCCGCGCGGGCCGGATTCGCCGTGGGCCCGCCGCTTGTCATCTACGCCGATGCGCGGCGCTATTCAGCGGAAGTGCAGGCCATGTTTGCACGCTAACCGGCGGGGTGCAGCGCGCGCATCACCAACCCCGTGATGACCTTGGGCGCAAAATAGGTGGTTTTGCGCGGCATGCTCAAACCGGCTTCCGCAATGACCCGTACCTGTTCCACCGGGGTCGCTTTCAGGATAAAGGCCATATCATAGGTCCCGCGGTGTACTTCCGCCACGGTGTCAGCGGCATCGTGACGGAAATGAATGCTTTGTGCATTGTCGAGCTTAGCGGAATCCATCTCCAGTAGTTCGGGAAATACGAATTCGGACAACAGGGTGACATTCAACCGCCGCAGGGGTGATGGCAGGCTGGCGGTGTAGACGCGCTTGGCGGCATCGGGCCGAAGCTTCAGGCGATAGAGCCGCTCGTCGCCACGGATGGCCAGGCCCAGGCCGGTTTCCGCCGGCATGGCCTCGAGCGCAGCGCATAATTGACGGGCGGCCGCCCCGTCGTATTCAGGCGCCATGGCGATGGGTTGGATGTCGAAATGGGATTCGGCCCGTTGAATGAACGCCTGGCGTAAATGCGCGGCAACCTTTGGCAGGGCCCTGTGGGTGGGCAAGACCTGTAAACCGGGATCCTGCATGCTGCTGATATACATCAACGTGCCGTTGGACGGATGCCGGTCGCTGTAGTGCTTGTTTTGACGGGCCCATTCATCGCGATAGGCCAGGCAGGTTTCATAGCGGTGATGGCCGTCGGCGATGTAAAGACGGCGGTCTTCGAAGGCGGCCTTAATTTTCGCATTGCGGCCCTGGTCCGCCAGACG
>JASFTA010000424.1:0-3303 GCA_050114115.1 Desulfobacterales bacterium
TGGTGGGATTTCTGCTGGGCATGGCCTGTTACTGGGGATTCGTGACCTACATCCTGCGCGGCCCCATGATCGCCCAGCTATTGGGCACCTTCGGATTGATGCTGCTGCTGCGCAACATCGCCCTGCTTGCCTTCGGCTCCGAAGACCGCGCCGTGCACCACGGCCTTCTAGTGGACAAGAGCTTTGATATCGGCCTGGGGATCATCATCCCGGCCACCAAGCTGGCCGCCGCCGGACTTTCGGTCGTGGCCTTCATTGCCGTCTGGCTGCTGATGAACAAGACCAAGATGGGCAAGGCCCTTACGGCCACGGCCCTCAACCCCCAAGGCGCGCGCTACATGGGAATTTCCACCGAGAAGATGAACGCCTTAGCCTGGGGCATTGGCGGGGCTTCCGTAACCGTGGCCGGGGCCCTGATCGTCAACTTCTGGCCGGTCAATCCCTATGTGGGGCTGCTGTTTACGATGATCGCCTTTACCATCGTGGCCCTGGGGGGCTTCGGCAGTGTTCCCGGGGCCTTCTTCGCAGCCCTGGTGGTGGGGTTGATCACCGAAATTCCGGGATTCTGGGATTTTCTGACCTACACGCTGGAAATGGACTGGATGTACGACGTGCCCATGACGTCCTTTAAATACATGTGGATCTATGTGGCCTACTTCATCATCATGGTGGTGCGGCCCAGGGGACTGTTCGGATGGAAGCACTGAAGAACGCCTTTGATTTTTCCGACCAGCCGCGGATAGACCTGACCGTCGCAGGAGCGCTGGCTCTGTTTCTGCTGATCTTCCCGCTTTTGCCCCTCTCCGCCTTTGCCCTGGCCACCATGATTCAGTTCTTCATCTTCTCGCTCTACGGCATGGGCTGGAACACCATCGGCGGGTACGGCGGCCAGGTCGACCTGGGCAAGGCCCAGTACGTCGGCATCGGGGCCTACACCACGGCCGTCCTGCTGATCCGATGGGACATCCCTTTCTGGTTTTCGATGCCCATCGGGGTCTTCCTCGCGGTGACCTGGTCTTTTATCATCGGCTATCCCCTGTTTCGCCTCAAGGGCCACTACTTCGCCATTGCCACCATTGCCACTTCTCTGGTGCTCAAAGATCTCTTCGAGGTCTGGGATTTCGTGGGTGCCGCGCGCGGGCTGGAGATCTCCCCCATCGCCTATCAGCCCCCGGATTTCCTGCGACTGATCTTCAAGGAGGACGTCTATTACTACTATGTGCTGTTCGGCTTTTTCCTGACCGGTATCCTCTACCTCAACTGGTTTCGCAAATCACGCCTGGGCTACCAACTCAGGGCCATCAAGGACAACGAGGACGTGGCCCGCTCACTGGGGATCAACGTGCACTGGGCCAAGATCAAGACCTATGCCATCGCCACGGGCTATGTCAGCGTGGTGGGCTCGTTTCACGCCTGCTACATCAAGGCCATCGAGCCGGAGGACACCATGAGTCTGGATATCTCCATCCTGATCGCGCTGATGGCCATGCTGGGCGGAGCCGGCAGCCTGTGGGGGCCCATCATCGGGGCCGGCATCCTGATCCCGCTCAAAAGCTACCTCAAGGAATGGCTGGGCGGCATGGCCGGCCTGGCGGGCATGGACCTGATCCTCTACGCCGTGATCATCATGATTATCTCGGCCAGGGAGCCGCGGGGCGTGTGGGGCATCGTGGAGCGCTGGCGGCGGAGGAAACAGACCTGATGGCCCTGCTGAAAGTAGAAAACCTGATCAAGGATTTCGGCGGCCTGCGGGCCAATGACGATATTTCCTTTGAACTGGCCGTGGGTGAACTGTTGGGCCTGATCGGCCCCAATGGCGCCGGTAAGACCACCCTCTTCAACTGCATTGCCGGCAAGTATCCCGTCACGGCCGGGCGCATCGTCTTCGACGACGAAGACATCACGGCCCTCAAAGCACATGAGGTGGCGCGCCGCGGCCTGGCCCGCACATTCCAGGTCTATGCCGCCGCCGGAGATCTGACCGTGCGCGAAAACGTGATGGTGGGCTGTTTCATGCGCACGGCTTCTCGCCGTCAGGCCCGGGAGCGGGCGGACGCCATCCTGGAGGACCTTAATCTAACGGCTACGGCGGCCCACTATGTCAGTGAATTACCGGTGGCCGCCCAGAAGCAGGTCACCATGGCGACGGCCCTGGGTTCCCGCCCCAAACTGCTCCTGCTGGATGAGGTGGCCGCCGGGCTCAACCCGGGCGAAATCGAGGAGATCATGGCCAGCATCCGCCACATCCATCGCGAACTAGGGGTGACCGTTATCCTGATCGAACACGTCATGGAGCTGGTCATGCGCACCAGCGACCGGGTGATCGTTCTGGATTCGGGGCGCAAAATTGCCGAGGGGCTGCCCGACGCGGTGGCCCGCGACCCCCAGGTCATCAAAGCCTATCTGGGTGAGCGCTATGTTCAGGGACAGGGCGGGGAGGGTGACTAACAAATGAGCCGTATCCTCGCCATCGAAGACATCAAGGTGCGCTACTCCGGCCTGCCCGTGCTCCAGGGCGTCACACTGCATGTGGACGCCGGTGAAACCGTCAGCGTCCTGGGGGCCAACGGGGCCGGGAAATCCACGCTCCTGCGCGCGGTGATGGGCGCCCAGCCGGCCTTCGCGGGCCGAATTCTCTTCGAGGGCCGCGAAATCCAAAAACTGCGCACATCCGCTATCGTGCGTCTCGGCATTGTCTACGTGCCCGAGGAAAAAATGCTCTTCAGCCCCATTGCGGTGGAGGAAAACCTGCTGCTGGGCGCCTATGTGCTGAACGACGAGACCCAGATCAGGAGGAACCTGGCCTTCATCTACCGGTTGTTTCCGCGGCTGGAAGAACGCCGCCGGCAGGCCGCCTCCACTCTCTCGGGCGGGGAGCAGCAGATGGTGGCCATCGGTCGGGGGCTCATGTCCAATCCCAAGATTTTGATGCTGGACGAACCCTCCCTGGGGCTGGCCCCGGTCCTGGTGGACGAGGTTCTCGACACGGTGCGCAAATTAAAAGATGAGGGCATGACCATTCTGCTGGTGGAGCAGAATGTGCGTGAGGCTCTTGATCTGGCCGATCGGGGCTATGTTTTGCAGACCGGAAGGATCGTAGGCGAAGGGACCGGCCAAGAACTGATGGCCAGTGATCAGGTCAAATCAGCCTTCCTGGGCCTCTGAGACGGTTTCGTCAAATGCCCGATATCGGCGTTATGCTTCAGCCCTCGTCGCTGCGGCGTACCGAACGTACGCCTCGTTCCTCCGACTTCGCAAGCCTTGATCTCGGGCATTTGACGAAACCGTCTGCTTCCAGAGCTG
>JASFTA010000425.1:0-3300 GCA_050114115.1 Desulfobacterales bacterium
AAGGTGGATGAAGGTCTCCATGGCTGCCGGCAGTGCGGCGGCCGAACGCACGCAGCGCAGGTTGATGCGGCCGGCTTCCTCCAGGCGCCGCAGTTTGCGCCGAATTTCATGACGCTCCTTGCCGCGTAGGCCCTCCAGGTAGGCTTCCCAGCTGCCGGGCAGGTCCATGGCGAACAGTTGGGCCTGGCGCTCGCATTGCACCCGTGCGCCCCATTGGCGCGCCACCGGCAGCAGGGCGGTCGTCGCCGAAGCGTCCTCCCGCACCGACGGCAAGACCAGGCGCCGAATGCCGTCGGCGGCAAGGTGGTCGAGCAGGTGAAGATAAAATGCCTGCGCCCTTTGGGGGGCCACAATAAAATCCAGGTGGTCGCAGAGATCGTTGTCACCCATCAAACGCGCTTCGGGCCCCCGGCGCATGAGCGGGGCCAAGCCCACGAGCCGCTCTTTCGCGCGGATCGAGAGCAGATAAGGCGTCTGGATGCCCGCGAAGGACGGCCACCAGGCCGTCAGCCAGGGCGGCAGGACAAAGGGATTGGGCCACACGACCGATTCCTCGGTTGGCGGCCACCAGGCCGCATAGTCATCAAGCGATTCGGGGGCTACCGTATATGTCGCGACCGTTGCACCGGGCATGCGGTTCTTCTTTTTTTGAATTTGTGGTGGTTGGGTGTTCAATCGTTTTCGACCGTAACGGGCTCTCCGTTGCGGGCGGCCCGGGCGAGAGCTTCCAGCGCGCGCATGTTGGCAATACTCTCCTGAGGTGAATAAGCGGCTTGGTCCTCTCCCCGGACGACATCGGCGAAATGCTCGACCATCAGTTGATATTCGTCGGCGCCGTCGATGCAATGCCGGGTGCCGGTTTCTTCATCCTGCCGGCGATGGGTGAACACCGCGTCCTTTTCCCAGGGGATGAAGGCGTCATGCGGCAGATCGATGGCGCCGCGTGCGCCCACGACGCTGTAGGTCTGCTGCAGGGCGGTAATAAAGCTAGCCTCGATTACGGCCAGGCGACGGGGGCCGAATGCCAGCGTGCCGATCATGTGCCAATCGACGCCGCCGGGATGATAGGACGCCTGGGCCTGCACCCGGACGGGTTCCGCATTCATCAGCCAGCGGGCCAGACTGACCCCATAACAGCCCACATCCAGGAGGGCGCCGCCCCCCATTTCGGTTTTGAGCCTTGCGTTGTCGCCGCTCTCCAGAAGATCACGCGCCATAGGGTAGCAGAAGGCGGCCCTGATGATGCGGGGCGTGCCAATCTGGCCCTGGTCGACCAGCGTTTTGATGCGCTTGCTGCGGGGATGAAAGCGGTACATGAAAGCTTCCATCAGGAACCGGTCGGCCTTTCTGGCGGCGGCGACCATTTCCCGGGCTTCCCGGGTGCCGCAGGCCAGCGGTTTCTCACACAGTACATGTTTTCCGGCGGCCAGGGCTTTGAGGGTCCAGGGGTGATGCAGATGATTGGGAAGTGGAATGTAGACGGCCGTGACGTCCGGATCTTCCAGAACGGCACCATAACGTTCATAAAGAACGGGGATACCGTGGCGGACCTGTGTTTCCCGGGCCTTAGCCGGATTTTGGCTGGCCAGGGCCCGGACCGTGCCGTTGCGGGATTTCTGGATGGCGCCGATGACGCACTTGCGGGCGATGGTGGCGTTGCCCAGGATGCCCCACTGAATCTCAGCCGCCATCGATGACCTCCAGAGTGCCCCCGCGGGACATGGAGCGCGCCGCGGCTTCGAGAATGGCGACCACCTTGACGCTGTCCGCCAGCGGGGCCGTGATGGGTTCCCCCAGCAGGAGATGATCGGCCAGGTTGTGGTGAAAAGCGTAGGGTTCCCGTTCGGGCACGGCAGGCGTTAGGCGGACGATTTCGCCTTCGGCCCGGCGCTGGCGGACCGTGATCTCCGGGGTCATTTCGGTGGCCGGAATTTCGTGACGATGGTAGTAGTGGTCGGGGTCGATGGCGTAGGTGTCCACATCCCGCCAGTGAGCGGTGATTGCGCCCTGGGTGCCCAGAAGGTACCACTTGGGTTTACGGGCGGCGGCGATATCCGAATGCAGGAACTCGGCTTCGACGCCTCCGCTAAAGCGGATCTGAATCCGCTCCTGGTCGGCGTTGGTTACATCCTGCCAAACCCGTTTGTGCCGTGTGCCGATCACCGCTTCGACCGGCTTGGGGATCAGGCTCACGATCCAGTCTAGATAATGCGCCCCCCAGTCATATGACGTTCCCCCGGAAACGGGGGCGTGTGAATGCCAGTAGCCGCAGGGGTGGTGATACCCTCCCACGAAGGTCTCCAGATAGAAAAGATCGCCGATCAATCCACGCCTCAGATTGTCTCGAATCACGAGGTAGTCGGGATCCCAACGACGGTTCTGGTGGCAGCTCAAATGCACCTGCTGTTGGTCAGCCATGGCTTCCAGGGCGTCGGTTTCCCGGCGGTTGAGGGCCAGTGGCTTTTCACAGACCACGTGCTTCCCGGCCTTCATGAGTTCCAGGCAGAGGCCGGCATGGGTACTGGGAGGCGTTGCCACGATAACCAGATCGACATCGGCTGCGGCCGCCAGCGCCTCGGCGTCGGGCTGAAGGGTTACACCCGGAAAATCTTGACGGGCTTGATCGCTGCGCACGGGGCTCAGGTCGCAGACGGCGCGCAGGTGCAAACCGGAGGTGCTTCCGGCGCCCAAACCATGCAGCCGGCCGACGGACGGCGCGTAGCCCAGCAGCCCGACCCCCATTGCGCGCGGCGCGATCGGGCGGCCGGCCAGGAAGACCACCAGGCGGTATAGGATGCGCTGCAGGATGGGATGGTCGTAAGCCTGCAGGGTGGTGATGGCCGTTCGGCCCCTTCCCACCGGGCGTTGGGCCAGCACCGGGATGTGATCGTAATGCCAGTCGGCATACAGAATGGATTCGGTGTCGTCGTGATTGGGGGTCAAAACGTGATGGCGGCCGCGCAGATATACGGCATCCGGCAGTCGGGCGGCCAGGGGATGATCGGCCTTCTCAAAGAGCACCCGCAATTCGGCTTGCGCTCCAGGCGGCGCGCAGGTCACTCCGAACAGGGATGGCGGCTGCTCGGCGTCGTCGATTAACGCCAGCCATCCACCGCCCCGATGAACGAATCCTTCCAGGTCGGGGTGCCGGCCTTTATTGGCCTCGCCGCCCTGGCTGATGACCACGTCATAAGGATCCAGGGCTGCCGGCCACTTATCGGCGATGGTCACGCTGACATGCGGGATGGATTCAAAATAGGCATACAGGGACGACAACGCCGATTCCTTGGGGCCGGCAAC
>JASFTA010000426.1:0-3295 GCA_050114115.1 Desulfobacterales bacterium
TCAAGTGCCCTTCTTCAGCATCAGCGGGTCCGAGTTTGTGGAGATGTTTGTCGGCGTGGGGGCGGCCCGCGTCCGTGATCTGTTCTCGCAAGCCGCCCTTCAAAAAAAAAACCGGGTGATGAATTCGCAGGAAAAAAAAATCGTCGCCTTCCACGAGTCGGGACATGCCATTGTGGCCGAATCTGTGGAACATGCCGACCCGGTGCACAAGATCTCCATCATTCCGCGCGGGATCGCGGCGCTCGGCTATACCCAGCAGCAGCCCACGGAAGACCGCTACCTGCTGACCCGCTCGGAGCTGCTCAACCGGCTGGCCGTCCTTTTGGGAGGGCGTGTCGCGGAGGAGCAGGTTTTCAATGAAATTTCAACCGGCGCCCAGAACGATCTGCAGCGCGCCTCGGACATTGCCCGGGCCATGGTCACGGAATATGGCATGAGCGATGCCTTGGGCCTGGTGAGCTACGAGCGGTCGCGCCAGCCGATGTTTTTGCCCGAAAGTTTTTCGACCGGTAAAGTCTACAGCGAGGCCAAAGCCGCGCAGATCGATGACGAGGTCGCGCGGTTTGTCGATGAAGCCCATCAACGGGTGCGCAAGATCCTGTCGGAGCGGCGCACCGTCCTCGATGCTTTGGCGCATCTCCTCTCCCAACAGGAAAGTGTCCAGGGCGACGAGCTCAGAAAGATGCTGTCGTCCGCCGCACCGCCCCTTGCCGCCTGATCATCGAACTAAGATCGTCAGCAAGGAGGCCTATCAAAAGAAATACCAGGGGAGGCTAACGTGGCGAATATCCTGAAAGACGATGTCCAGACCTATGTCAGGGAGCTGATCGAAAAGGAATTCGAATCGAACCGTATCGAGGAAAAGGATCTATTTGGAAACCAACCATCCCATACGGAAGAGCCGCGGGAAGGACAACATCGTCCCATTTACAATTCTTCGTGTCTAAAAGAATAGATTGAATGTGGAGGACTTGAGATGAGTTTTAAACTCATAATTGGATTGATTCTGGCTGCCGTGGTTGTCTTATTCATTCTCCAGAATGTTACGACAATGGAACTGACGTTTTTATTCTGGACGCTGTCGATGTCCAGGGCCTTACTGATGTTCCTGATTTTATCCATCGGCATTCTCCTGGGCTGGTTGCTGCACGGCAGCTTCCGTAAAATCAAGACAATATCATTACAAAACAAAGCGCTTTAACAAATCCGAAGCTGGAAGCAGAAGGCCGGGAGGAAGGCAAAACCGGTAAACTGCAAGGGATGATCGGAAGGATCAAAAAGGCTTTCAAGAAGTAATGATATCACGACCAAGGTCAAGCCGCTGCTGGCAGAGGATGATTTTCTCAAGTCCTTCCAGATCGGTGTCGAGACTTACAAGGGCATCGTTCAATTGAGCGGCTTTGTCAATTTCCAGCATTGCCGTCGATAAGGCCACCCAAATCGCGAATAGCGTCAAGGGGGTCAAATCCGTCAAGAATGATCTGATCGTGAAATAGGAAAAGGAGAATCCCAATGCCGTTACTTCAATTGATCATAGTCCTGGTTGTCGTTGGGGTGGTTCTATGGGTCATCAACAACACCATACCGATGCAGGCCACGATGAAGAAAATCCTGAATGTCGTCGTGATTATTGGGGTGGTCCTCTGGCTGTTGAGCGTCTTCGGGTTCATTGGCTCTCTCCAAGGGATTCGTATTGGGGGTTGATAGGCATCATGCTTATCTTGAAAGGAAAAACCCGCAGTGACCCGCATGATTCCAAACAATCAAATCAGTCTCCTGCAAAACGGTGAGGCCTATTTCCCGGCACTCGAAGCGGCCCTGGACCGGGCGATGCATGACATCTATCTGGAAACCTATATCTTCGAAGATGACAGTACCGGCCGGCGCATTGCCGAAGCCCTCAAGCGGGCGGCCTTGCGGGGCGTAAGAACCCACCTGCTGATCGATGGATACGGCTCGATCCGCTTACCAAAATCAGTGTTTGATGACCTTGAAGCGGTCGGTGTATTGGCGATGAAATTCAGGCCCAAGACTTCGCCCTGGACGCTTCGGCGCCGGCGATTGCGCCGCCTGCACCGCAAAATTGTGGTTGTGGATCGGACGATTGCATTTGTCGGCGGCATCAACATTAGCGATGATATGGATCATCATGGTCAACCATCGATGCGCTTTGACTTCGCGGTAAGTGTGCAAGGCCCCCTGGTGAAAGCCATTCATAATTCTGCAAGTCAAGTATGGCTGCGCGTGACCTGGATGCGCAGGCTTCCCAGACGGGGCAGGAAAAACGACAGATACACGCCTTCAGACGACCCCACAGGATTGATGCAGGCGTCTTTTCTGATACGCAACAACATTCGCCACCGCCGCGATATTGAAGCGGCTTATTTGCGGGCGATCGAGCAGGCAAAATTCGAAATCATACTTGCCAATGCCTACTTTTTGCCCGGATTGAATTTCCGTCATTCACTTGTGGACGCCGCCGGGCGCGGTGTCCGGGTGGTTCTGCTGTTGCAGGGAAAAAGGGATCATCCCTTATTTCATTATGCCACCCATGCCCTCTATGGCAGTTTTCTCGCGGCAGGGATTGAGATTTATGAATATTACCAAAATCTTCTGCACGCCAAAGTTGCCGTGATCGATGGACATTGGGCCACAGTGGGATCTTCCAATCTCGACCCTTTCAGCCTGCTGTTGTCACTTGAAGCCAATGTGGTTGTTGACGATGAAGGTTTTGCCAAAGAATTAAGGTTCAGCCTGGAACAGGCCATGGAGACGGGTGCACAGAGAATCGGTGAGAAAACTTGGAGAACCCAATCCATCGGGCAGCGTCTGGCGAGTTGGCTGAGTTACAGCGTGGTGCGATTCGTGATCGGAATCGCGGGTTATGCCCCGGGCAAACGGCCTGGCCGGGGAGTTTCGATGGATCATTCAACTTAAATCCGGCGACGCGGATTTGGCTTGCAGGCGGCCACAATGGGGAAAACCCAAAAAGGAGAATATCATGAAACTGACGAAATCGGGATTGGAATTGAAAGAGGTGATCGAAAAAGCAATGAATGATCACGTCATTACCAACAGCGAGTATGTGGAAATAATGAAGGCGGCGAGCAATGACGGCATCATTGATGATCATGAACAGCGACTGCTAAGCCAGCTCCAAGAGTTGCTGGAAAACGGTACATTAAAGCGGATCGCAGGATAACGGCTTTTTGAAAAAAAGAGAAGATGACAGCCAAACTGCATCCGAAGCCTATCAAGGCGGTATGTTGCAGGGGCTCGGAAAATATCAGGATTT
>JASFTA010000427.1:0-3289 GCA_050114115.1 Desulfobacterales bacterium
GGTCGCCATCGGAATCGGTATCGAATTGGTTGCGTTCAGATTTTCCTTGAAAAGACGATTGTAAATCGATCCCGATACCGACTGCGATAGCGATACCGAAGGGTTTGCCATCGTAGGGTTCTTCGGCCCGATGCGTGGAAGGGCGCGAATGTCAATCCAGCACCGAGCGCAGCGTCTCCTCGTCCAGTAGGTTGGACGCCTGGGCCACCTCCCGCACCGTGCGCCCCGACCGATAGGCTTCGTAGGCCAGTTCGGCCGCCCGGTCGTATCCGATATGGGGCACAAAGCCGGTCACCAGGGCCAGGCTTTGCTCGATGTAGGCGGCGCATTTATCCGGGTTGGCGCTGATGTCGCGGATGCATTTTTCGGTTGCCGTGCGGCAGGCATTGCCCAGCAATTCGATGGACTGCAGAAGATTGAAGGCTATTACCGGCAGCATCACGTTGAGCTCGAAATTACCGCCCGTGCCGGCCAGCGTGATAGTGGCGTCGTTGCCCACCACCTGGGCGGCGACCTGGATGAGCATTTCCGGAATTACGGGGTTGACCTTGCCCGGCATGATGGAAGAGCCGGGCTGCAGGGCCGGCAGGTTGATCTCGCCCAGGCCGCAGCGGGGTCCGGAAGCCAGCCAGCGCAGGTCGTTGGCGATCTTCACCAGGGCCGCCGCCAGGGCCTTGAGGGCCCCGCTCAATTCAACGGCCGTATCCTGGGCCGCCTGGGCCTGGTAGTGATTGGCGGCCTCGCGCCAGGGAATCTCGGTCTCCGCAGCCAGGCGCGCGATGACACGGCCGGCAAACTGCGGGTGGGTGTTGAGACCGCTGCCCACGGCCGTCCCGCCCAGGGCCAGCTCCTGGAGCCGCGGTGCCACCGCCTGAATCCGTTCGCGCGCCAATTCGATCTGCCGGGCATAGCCGCCGAACTCATCTCCCAGCGTAATCGGAACGGCATCCTGCAGGTGGGTGCGGCCGATCTTGCGCACCGCTGCCAGCACCCCGGCCTGACGCCCCAATTCCTCCTGGAGCATCGCGAGGGCCGGGTCGAGGATCCGGCGTAGCTGTATTCCCGCGGCCAGATGAATGGTCGTAGGGATGACGTCGTTGCTCGATTGTCCCTGGTTGACATGGTCGTTGGGATGGATCGGCGTGCGGTCTTCCTTGCGGCCGGTCATAATTTCGTTGGCCCGGCAGGCGAGCACCTCGTTCATATTCATATTGGTCGAGGTGCCCGAGCCGGTCTGGAAAACATCCACCACGAACTGCTCGTAGCGTTGGCCGCCGACGATCTCGTCGGCCGCCTGGACAATCGCTTCGGCCTTGTCCTGTGCCAAAAGCCCCAGTTCGGCATTGACCGCGGCGGCGGCCTTTTTAATCATTGCCAGCGCCTGGATGAACGCCGGGGGCAGCCTGAGCGTGCTGATCGGAAAATTGTTCGCGGCGCGCTGGGCCTGGGCGCCGTAGTAGGTATCCGCGGGGACCTGCATCACCCCCATGGAATCTTCTACCTCACGATATTGCGTCATGTCGCCTCCCGTGTCGCCTGTTGACTCAAGGCGAGCGGCCATGGTGTTGTTGGACAAGCTTTACCGTCACATTTCCGACAAGCCTATTGATCGCATAGCCATTTTTCAATGAGGTCCGGCAAGCTCTGGCAAGCAATTTAAGATGGGCTGGTTTAAAATCAATGCCTTTTAACATTATAAACGCCATCAATGCAGCCCTCGATGAACCGAACTTTAGATGAACATCATTTTAATCCGAAGGGGTAAGGGCCGTAAATGCGATCATTTCCTCACACCTTGCGATGAAATCTAAATTCCCTGCTTGTGAAAAATTAATGGGAAAGGACAGGATATGAACCCGATAAAAGTAGCCATCTGTAAATATGAAAGAGGCCAAGATGTCGTAAAGCAGGCGGTGGAGAAGGCCGATGCCTTTGCAGACCTTCCGAAAAATGCAAAGGTGATTATTAAACCCAACATTGTTGTCTGGCTGGATGCACCCTACCCAAAGTATGGCGTCGTGACAACGTCGGCCGTTGTGGAAGAGACCGTAGAGCTGTTAAGGGCGTACGGCATTGATGATATCGCCATTGCTGAGGGCAGTCTGCAGGTTGATCCCCAGGGACAGCACATCGGAGCCAAATCTTTCGAAGGGCTGGGGTATAACAAACTGAAGCGACGCTATGGCGTGAAGCTTTGGGATGTTTGGGAGCGTCCGTTTCAGAAGGTTGAGGTGGCCGCGGGGATCCGCCTAAGGGTGAACGAAGATTTGATGACGGCTGATTATCTGGTCAACCTGCCGGTGCTCAAAACGCATGCCCAGGTCAAGGTCAGTTTGGGACTCAAGAACCTGAAGGGGTTTCTGGATGTGGCTTCCCGTAAAAAGTGCCACCGTGCCGATACGGAAAAAGACCTCGAATTCATGATTGCCCGGCTGACCAAGCTGCTGCCGCCGTCCGCTACGATCATTGACGGCATCTACACCCTTGAGCGGGGGCCGTCCATAGACGGGGCCCCCCGAAGAAGCGATATTGTGATTGCCTCTTCCAATGTCTTGGCCGCCGACATGATCGGGGCGGAAGTCTTGGGTTATGATCCGGCCGACATCCGGTATCTCATGCAGGCCTGCCAGATGGCGGGCTTTACGACCGATGGTTCCGGCATCGAGGTCGTGGGTAAAAAAGTAAAAGATGTGGCGGCTTCGCATCAATATGCCTTTCCTTATAATCAGGATGGTACCCTGCCGCGTACTTTTGAAAAAATGGGAATCCAGGGACTTAAATTTCACAAATTTGACAGTACCGTGTGTACCTACTGTTCACCGTTGATCGGTATGCTCCTTACCATTATTGCCATGTCGTACAAGGGCAAACCTTTTGATGATGTAGAATTTTTATGCGGTAAGCGTCGAAAACCTTCCGATGATATGAAAAAAAGCATCTTGGTGGGCCAGTGTATGTGCCAGTTGAACAAGGACCATGCGGGCCCTCAGGAAATCGTTGAAATTAGCGGCTGTCCGCCGAAACCGAAAGAGGCGGCCGAAGCCCTCAGAGGTATCGGTATCGAGATCCCCCCATCTGTGTTGACGGATTTTGATACGGCGGCCGGTTTTTTCATGGAACGGTTCAAGGGCCAAACCGAATTCGACGATTCATTCTTTACGATATTTTATGGCGGTGGGGAGTAGAAACCAAGGGGCGCATAATCATTGAGAATGCTAAATCTGATGAATTGAATAATGAATATTTAAGGTGGGCCCCTTGTAGTTCCCTTTGGTTCTCCTCGGTGGGG
>JASFTA010000428.1:0-3288 GCA_050114115.1 Desulfobacterales bacterium
GCCTTTTTCGATGCCGTCGCGCGCGCCAAGACTTATATCAACGGGGCCATCGCCCACAGCCTGGACATCGGCCAGGGCCATGGGCCGACGCATCACTTCTACGACATCTACCGCCGGGCCGGATTGTCCGCCTAGCAAGTTTTGGAAAAACGTCATGAGCGCAGGCCAGACAAGGCCAAATCCGACGAAAAAGCGCCGTTTAGGGGCAATACACGAGCATTTTGAGGGGGCTTTTAACACCGCCTTCTCAAGCGCAATAGCTTTACGATAACCGGCTCGCGATGATCGCAGATCTGTCACCTTAAACGGAGGTAGACGCATGACATCCACGGAAGACAATAAATGAGTGCCGCCGAACATACGCCGTCCACGGCGGCCCACACGCGCAAGGTGGCCTACGCCGTGGTGCTGGTGGCCATCGGTGTGGCGCTGGCCCCCTATACCTCCTTTCCGATCGGGATTGCCAAAGTCAACCCCACGCAGCATTTTATTAATGTCATCGGGGCCGTGGTACTGGGCCCCTGGTGGGCGGTGCTGGTGGCCATGGTGATCGGGATCATTCGCAACGCCCTGGGGGTGGGATCGCTCCTGGCCTTCCCCGGCGGGATGATCGGGGCCCTGTTGGCCGGATATATGTTCCTGTGGCGCCGCAAGATTCCCCTGGCCGCCGCCGGGGAAATCACCGGTACCGGCCTGATCGCGCCCGTGGTCAGCGCCCTTTGGGTGGCGCCGGTGCTCATGGGCAAGGCCATACCGCTTCTGGCCCTGGTCCCCTCCTTTCTGGCCAGCACGATTGCCGGAGCGTTCTTGGGCGTTCTGGCGCTCAAGTTTCTCCAGCGCGCCGACATCATCGATATCGAGGGGCGATGAAACTTGCCGCCGGGGAGAAGTTCATGGCCACCCGGGGGCTGGGGTATGCCTATCGCCACGGCTCCCCGGTTCTCGCCGGGATCGATCTGGCCATCGATCGCCACACCGCGACCCTGATCTGCGGGGCCAGCGGTTCCGGCAAATCGACCCTGTGCCGCACCTTCAACGGCTTGATTCCCCACTTCTACGGCGGACGCCTCAAAGGGCAGGTTCTCGTCGGCGGCCAACCAGTGAGCGAGCAATCCGTGGCCGGATTGTTCGATCGCGTCGGGATGGTTTTCCAGAATCCGGAAACCCAACTCTTCTGCGGACGGGTCGATCGCGAACTGGCCTTCGGCCTTGAGAGCCTGGGACTGAACCGTGCCGCCATCCGCCGGCGCATCGCGGCCGCAGCCGAGCGCCTCTCCATCGAGGAACTCCTGCCGCGGGCCCCGCATGAGCTCTCCGGGGGTGAAAAGCATCTGGTCACCCTGGCGGCCATCCTGGCCCTCGAGCCGGCCGTTCTCGTGCTGGACGAACCCTACGCCAACCTGGATGCCGGCCATGTCCGGCGCATTCGTGCGATCCTGAAAGCCTTCCATGCCGACGGCACGGGAATCGTCATTTGCGAGCACCGCCTGGGCCCCACCCTGCCCGATGTGGAACGCATGGTGGTGCTGCAAGACGGCCGTGTGGTCGCCGATGGTAAGCGCGAAGCGGTTTTGGAAAACGATCTCAAGGCCTGGGGCCTGGAGCCGCCCCTGCCGCTCGAACTGGGAAAACGACACGGCCTTAAACCCCTGCCCTTGAAGGTCGAGGACCTTCCCCCCCGGATGACACCGCCATATGAAGCCACCGGACCATTACTGGCATCGGGGGCCTACGCCGGCCCAAGCGGCGGGCCACCGGTTCTCACCATCGAAGGCTTGTCGGCGCGCCGCGGCGGCAGAACCCTGCTCGACGGCATCAGCTTTCAGGCCCGCGCTGGCGAATGCCTGGCCATCGTGGGTGCCAACGGGGCCGGCAAGACCACCCTCCTACGTCATATTATGGGCCTGGAGCAGCCCAGCGCGGGCACGATCCGCATAAAAAAACTTAGCCTCAAAGGGCAAAGCGTCGCCCGGGTGGCGGCCGATGTGGGATTGGCGTTCCAGAATCCCGAAAATCAATTCTTCCGTCTGACCGTCCGGGAGGAAATCGAGGCTGGACCGCACGTATTAAAAAGGCATGATCCTCAATGGATCCAGACGCTGATTGAGCGCTTTCGACTGACCCCTTTCCTCGACCGGGCGCCCTATCGTTTGAGCGGCGGTGAGAAGAAAAGGGTGGCCTTCGCCTCGGCCCTGGCTGCGCGTCCGGCCATTCTGGCACTGGACGAACCCACCGCGGGACAGGATTATTTTTTCCGCCGGGCCCTGGCCCGCCTGCTGGAAGAGGTCCGTTCCGAGGGCCTGCTGGTAATTCTGGTGACCCACGACCTGACCTTTGCCGAGCAGTGCGCCGGACGCTGGCTTCTGATGGCGGAGGGCCAACTTCTGTCCGACGGTGCCCCCTGGAAAGTCATGGCCGACCGCGAAGCCCTCGCCCGGGCAAATCTGGCCCCCACCGACCGCTTCCGGGTTTTCGGTGCGCCGCAGGAACCAACAGGCCATGTTTGATCCGCGCACCCATCTGGCCCTGGCCCTGATTTATGGGTTTGTGGTGATCTTCTCACGGAATGTAATCTGGCTGGCCGGCGAATGGGCGCTGCTGCTGGCGGTTATCGTGCTCACCGGCCAGTGGCGCCAATATGGTCGCTGGCTCTTGATGCTGCTGCCCATGGCCTTATTTTTCGGGGGGCTCACCTGGTGGTCAGCCGGGGGGGAGGCCGGTCTGCAAGCGGCCCTGGCCCTGATCGCCCTGACCAGCACCTTTTTCGTGTTCTTCGCCCTGACGGAGCCGGAAAACCTGGGCAGTGCCCTGGTAAAAATGGGGCTGCCCTATTCCGTGGCGTTTGTGATGAGTGCTTCGCTGCAGTTCGTGCCGCTGATGACCCGCAAGGCACGCCACATCATGGACGCCCAACGGGCCCGGGGCATCGAGCTGCGCCCGGGATGGCAGGCCCTGCGACACTACCCCGCCTTCCTGGCGCCCCTGCTGATCCAGGCCTTCCAAATGGCCGAATCCCTGGCAGAAGCCATGGAATGCCGCGGTTTCGGACGCGGCGGTCGCCGCCACCTGGATGACTACCGGATGCGCTTCCGGGACTGGATCGCCATCACGCTGGCGGTTGCCCTAGCGGGGGTGGGTCTGTTTCTCAAATACGACGGATTCTAGAGATGGAGACCCCTCGGGGCTGAACCGGATCAGCATGAAGAACAACCGCGACTATCTTGACCGCCGCACGCTGATCCTGGGCGATGTCAATTCCGGCAAAACCCGGGAAACCCAGCGCATTCT
>JASFTA010000429.1:0-3286 GCA_050114115.1 Desulfobacterales bacterium
CGCCAACCTCTCCCTGCTGGACGGCATTCGAGTGGATTACTACGGCACCCTGACACCGCTCAACCAGATGGCCTCGCTTTCGGTGCCCGAAAGCCGTCTGATCACGATTCAGCCCTGGGATGCCACGGTGATCAAGGAAATTGAAAAAGCGATTCTCAAATCGGATCTGGGCCTCACGCCGTCCAATGACGGCAAGATCATTCGGATCGCCATTCCGCCGCTGACCGAAGAGCGCCGCAAGCAGCTGGCCAAATCCGTGCACAAGACCTGCGAAGAACACAAGATTGCCATCCGCAATCTGCGCCGCGATGCCAACGAGATGCTCAAAAGCCTCAAGAAGGATGGCGATATCTCGGAAGACGACGCCTTCAAGGGCCAGGATCAGGTCCAGAAGATTACGGACGAATTCGTCGCCCAGATCGATTCGATTTACAAAGACAAAGAGAAAGAAATCCTTGAGTTCTAAGAGCATCCCCCGGGATGTCGCTTTTCTCGATCCCGCCAAACTGCCGCAGCACGTGGCCATGATCATGGACGGCAACGGGCGCTGGGCCAAGAAGCGCCTGCTCAACCGCATACAGGGCCATGAAAAGGGCGCCGATACCGTGCGGGCCGTGGTCGAGGCCTGCCGTGAAATCGGCATTCCCTATCTGACCCTTTTCGCCTTTTCCACTGAAAACTGGCAGCGGCCCCAAAGGGAAGTGGATGCCCTCATGACGCTGCTCAAGAAATTTCTGGAAGGTGAGCGGGAAGAACTCCAGAAAAACGGAATTCGCCTGACGGTAATCGGCGAGACGGCGCGTCTGCCGCAAAATGTGCGCCAATCCATCGACGAGGTTGTGGCGGCAACGGCCGCCAACGACAAACTCAGGCTGATCCTGGCCCTGAGCTATGGCGGCCGGGCGGAAATCGTTCGCATGGCGCGGGAACTGGCCACGGCGGTGGCCGACGGTCAACTGCGGCCGGATCAAATCGATCATGACCGGGTGGCCCGCAGTCTTTACACGCCGGATATCCCCGATCCGGACATCCTGGTGCGCACCAGCGGTGAGATGCGCATCAGCAACTTTCTGCTGTGGCAGATCGCCTATGCCGAACTATATTTCACACCGACCCTGTGGCCCGACTTCGGCAAGGAAGAATTCTGTCAAATCCTGCGTGAGTATCAGCAGCGCGACCGGCGCTACGGGAAAGTGGACCCGGGCGCAGGTCCGGCCTGAATCCGGGGCGATCGCGGCCCAACCACCAACCGTCCCACGGTTATAGGAAACGGCTATGCACCTGAAACGCTGGATTACAGGCCTTGTGGCCCTGCCGCTGTTGATTGCGATCCTCTACACCGGCGGATTATGGCTGACCCTGCTGGTGGCGGCGGCCGCCCTGGCCGCCTTGCTGGAATACAACCGTATCGTCTACCATCAGTGGGACCGCACACTGCCGGGACCGATCCCGGTCGTGGGGCTTGTGACCATTCCGGCCCTGTGCTGGGCGGCGCATGGCGGGCGCATCGATTTGATGCTTGCCGTTCTGCTGGCCAATTTTTTAGCGGCGGGTATTCTCTCGCTGTTTAGTTTCGGCCGGGATGCGCGCATTCTCGAAATTGTGCACAAGCAAGTTCAAGGGGTGCTCTACATCCCCTTGCTGCTCTCGCTATTGATTCTGATTCGTCAGTCGCCTGACGGTTTTTTATGGATCTTTACGCTGGTGCTGGCCGTCTTCGGCGGGGACACCCTGGCCTTCTATACCGGCACATTTCTGGGGCGCCACAAACTCTGCCCCTCGATCAGCCCCGGTAAAACCATCGAGGGCGCCCTGGGCGGCGTGGGGGCCAATATCCTGGCCGCGCTGATCATGAAGCCATTTTTCGGACCCGCCGTCGGATGGGGGCAATTGCTGCTCTACTGCATCGGCGCGGGCATTGCCGGGCAGATGGGCGACCTCTTCGAGTCGCAGATGAAGCGGGTTTCCGGCATCAAGGATTCCGGCGGCCTGCTGCCCGGTCATGGCGGGATGCTGGATCGCATCGACGCCCTGCTGTTTGCCAGCCCGGTGGCCTATCTGCTGCTGAGGATTTTGGCATGACGGCGTCCGCGAAAGCGCTGGCCGTGCTGGGCTCGACCGGGTCCATCGGCCGCAGCACGCTCAAGGTCGTGGAACGGTTCCCGGAGCGCTTCCAGATCAAAGCGCTTACGGCGGGGCGCAACATCGAACTGCTGGGCCGCCAGATCGAGCAGTTCAGCCCTGAGGTGGCCGTCGTGATGGATGCCGCCAGCCGCGATGCGTTGCGGTCGCGCCTGGGCCGCGACACCCCCACCGAACTGCTGTGGGGCGAGGAGGGCTACGCCGCCGCCGCCCGGCATCCCGACGTTCAGACCGTGGTCACCGGCATCGTGGGCGCCGCCGGCCTGATGCCGACCCTGGCCGCGATCGAAGCCGGCAAGGACATCGCTCTCGCCAATAAGGAAACCCTGGTGATGGCCGGTGAGATCGTCATGGCGCGTGCGGCAGCCTCGGGAAGCGCGATCCTGCCGGTGGACAGCGAGCACAGCGCCATTTTTCAGTCTATCGGGACGCACCCCCTCAAGGAAGTCCAGCGCATCTATCTGACCGCTTCGGGGGGGCCGTTTCGATCCAAGCCCGCGAACGAATTTCCGGCGATCACGCCGGATGATGCCCTGGACCACCCCAACTGGGATATGGGCCCCAAGATTACGATCGACTCGGCCACCCTGATGAACAAGGGGCTCGAATTTATCGAGGCCCGCTTCCTCTTTGATCTGGCCCCAGGCGACATCGAGGTTGTCGTTCACCCCCAGAGCATCGTTCATTCCATGGTGGCCTTCGTGGACGGCTCGATCATCGCACAGCTTGGCATGCCCGACATGCAGGGGCCGATCGCCTATGCCCTGTCATATCCTGAAAGACTGCCGCTGGACCTGCCGCTGCCCGTTTTTACGGACCTGGCCCGTTTGACCTTCGAAGCACCCGATCTGAAGCGTTTTCCCTGTCTGCGCCTGGCCCTGGAGGCCTGTGCCGCCGGGGGCACCCTGCCGGCGGTGCTCAACGCGGCCAATGAAACCGTGGTTTATGCCTTTCTGGACGGGCGCCTTGATTTCCCCGGGATTGCCGCCGTGATTGCCGACACCCTCGAGCGCCATGATCTGATCTCAAGGCCCACGCTCATGGACATTCGCGCAGGCGACCGCTGGGCCCGGGAGACCGCCGCCGCATTGGTTGCCCGGCGATCCATTTAACAGGCTGTTGAAAAACGATTGCGCTTGGCCAT
>JASFTA010000430.1:0-3282 GCA_050114115.1 Desulfobacterales bacterium
TGCCAATCTCCGCCGACTGAATTCTGATTCAGATATTTTCGCTGGAGATTGGCAAAGGCTTGGGCAGCCCGGCCCTGAGCCAATGCATGAACGCAGCGCGCGCCCCGTCCGAGGTGTTGGCTTGGTGGAGCCGCTCGTGCGCTGCAACAGTCATGTCGCCGAGACGACGACCCTGGAGCCAGCTTTGGGCCCAGCCCTGGAGTTGTTTCTGCTGGTGCCCGGATGCGTCTATCTGTACGCGGATGATCTTCCCTTGCCGAACATGTAGCCGGCAGCGGCAGGCCACCCCCTTGAAGTTTCCTTCCCAAGTAATTCTACCCGGCGGCGATCGCCCGATATTCCACTCCCAGGTCTGGTATTTTTCGCGGGTCAGCAAGCGTGCGGCTTCCTCGACGGCGAGCGCGAGCGGTCGCTCGGCGATGGGTCCGTAGGCATCCGCGCACGCACTGACAAGGGCGCGGCGCAGTTCGGCCATGGTGACGGCCGGTTCCAGATCGCTAAGATTGGCCACCGGACTGGCAATCGAAGGGCGACCCCGGGAGTTGATCTGCAAGGCGGGATCCGGCCCCAGGCAGTCGGTCAACCGTTGCAGATCGGCATCGACCAGCAGGGTACCGTGGGTCAGGATGCGGCCGGCCGTCATGAACTGGGCGGTGCCGGATACCTTGTGTCGGCCGACGAAGACGGCATTGCGCGCCGAAAGCCGGGCCGGCAGGCCCAGTGCCCGCAAGGCGCGGACCACCGGCTGCAGAATGGCCGCGGCAGCTGGACGGCCGGGGGCCGCCGCGGGCAGCATAAGACTGTAGTTGAGGTTGCCCGGATCATGATAGACGGTCCCGCCACCGGACATGCGCCGCACGAGCGGCACCCCTCCTGACACCAGCGCGTCGGGGCGGACTTCCGCCCAGGGCATCTGGTTGCGGCCGATGACGACAGCCGCGGTGTCGACGTAGAACAGCAACAGGGCCCCAGTCCTCTCCAGGCGGGCAAACAGGCTCTCCTCCCGGGCCAGGTTCAAGGCCGCACTGCAGGGCCATCCGAAGTCGATGAGTTGCATGGCGTCATCCATAACCGGCCGCTGCCGTGCAGGCAACCATCAATCCCCCACCCCGGTCCCCGCAGCGGTGATGGTTGTTGACAGCCCCCGGGTGGGCCGACTAATCTTATTTAAATAAATTTCAATGTTTTTGATTGTCTGGGGGGCGTCGCCGGCAGCTGCGGCGCGCGCCCTCCGGACCAGCTGATCAGGGCATCATGCCGGCACCCAATTCGACGCCAATCCAAAAATTTGCGGGTATCCCCCTCAAGCTCTACACCTCCGACTTCGGGATCGAACGTCTGCAGTTCGGCATCGACAACCTGCGCTATGACGTTCATTTCAGCCCGGCCTTCATCAAGGCCACCGGACGTATCGCCATCCAGCTGATCGGCAAATATTCCTCGATCACCGATCTACCCGGTTTTCAGCCTGGTTTCAATTGGTCCCGAGCGAGCGAAGAGTACAAGGGGTTGTGCCGCGAGATCATGATGGATGCCGTTAAACGCGCCAAGATGGACGGCGAGTACCAGGTCCAGCACCTGGCCATGGCCGCCATGGCAACCGTTTTTCGTGAGGCCGCCGATGACCGCTGTAAAGCCTGCATCCAGCATCTCAACAACCAGATCTGGCGCCAGGAGATGGCCTACAACCACGAACGCGTCAAAGAACTGCGCGATGGTCTTCAGAACATCACCCGCAACCGCGAAACCATCATTCAAAACACCAACCGGAGCCTGTTTCACTATCTTGCCGAAGTTCGCCAGGAAACCATCGACGAATTGCATCGGCTGCATTTCAGTGAAGAGGGTCTGCTGCCGGATGATTTCTTCGCCAACCCCCTGCTGCACGCTGAGAACCCGGCCGCCGACGGGTTTATGATGGGCGAGTATGTCCTTCTGGGAAGCCGACGGGAGGACGCCAACCGCTATGATACCCTGCTGAGCGCCCTGAGCGAATTTCTCTCCGGCCTGAGCGGCCGGCCGATGCCGCAAGAGAACGAAGACAATGACCGCCCGTCCGGCGCTACGCCGCTCGAGCGGGCGCCGGCGCTAGCAGATTGGATCAAACACGATGGCAATGTGGACGCCCTGTTCAACTTCCAGCGCACGCTACAGATGGTGCGCCGCAGTCGACGCCAGGCGGTCGACCGGAATCGGGTACGCAAGCTCAAACAGGTGACCCGCCGGCAGAAGAAACTCATGCAGCGCCTGCTCAAGGATTTCAATACCCGCGGGCTGATGCGTATTATTGCGGCCACCGGGATCATTCAATCCTACAGCGAGGTTTACTGCCCGCCCCTGACGCCCCACGAGGTCTTGAGCTACATCGTCGACCCCAAAGCGCGCAAGCCTGTCAAGGCCAAACTCAAGCGCATTCGCAAAAATTACGGCGACGATTTTACCTTACAGCCCCTGCACAACGCCATCAGTCGCCTGCGCTGGTTGCCGCGCATGCGGCGCATGGAACTTCTGTTGGACTTTGTGCGCACTTTCGCCCGTTATCACCGTGACATGGACAACTACCAGGCCGTCCGCAATGCCATCAACTACCTCAATTTCGTCAGCGACGAAAATCACATCAAGCTGTCACGGGCCAACAACTCCCTTTACGAATTTTTACTGCCCAATGAACAGGGGCCGGATGTAAAGCCCATCATCAACCACACGGTCATCAAGGCCGATGTGCGCGGTTCCACCGGTATCGTCAGCGAAATGAAAGCCAAGGGCCTGAATCCGGCCACGAATTTCAGCTTGAATTTCTTCAACCCGATCACCGATATTTTGGCGCGCTTCGGGGCCTTCAAGGTTTTTATCGAGGGGGATGCCATTATTCTGGCGATTTTCGAGCATGAAAACCAGCCGCAGAACTGGTACAGCGTGGCACGGGCCTGCGGGTTGGCCATAACCATTCTCCAGATCGTGGCCCGCTACAATCGCAAGAACCGCGAATCCCACCTTCCCCAGTTGGAATTCGGTATCGGCATAAGCTACAATGGCAGTGCCCCCACCTTTTTCTTCGACGAAGAGCAGCGGATCATGATCTCGCCGGCCATCAACCAGGCCGATCGCCTCTCGGGTTGTTTCAAGCCGCTGCGGGAGAAAAACCCCAAGCAAAATTTGCCTTTCAATGTGTTTGTCTATGAAGTCGCACCCGAAGATCGCGAACGGGTTTCCGAAATCTATGTGCGCTTCAATGTCAACGGCATTGAATTGAGTGCGGACGCCTTCGAAAAGCTCAGGCGC
>JASFTA010000431.1:0-3280 GCA_050114115.1 Desulfobacterales bacterium
ACCCAAAGCTGGTGGCGAAGATGAGGTCGTAGTTTTTGCGGGCCATGTTGAGCATGACACGCTCGGAGTCCGGTCCCTCGGGCACGGCTTCGACGTAAGCGGTGGTGACCCCGTTCATTTTATCGATGAACAGCCGGCCCTGGTCGTGGGCATACGACCAGCCGGCATCGCCGATGGGCGAAACGTAAACAAAACCGACCTGCAGATCTTTGGCTCCGGCGGGAACGGCACCAAACGCCAGGACCAGGGCGCAGAGCATCACCAGCATTTTCTTTTTCATCATCGGCCTCCTAAGAAATGGTTAGAATAATTGACCGCATATAGCTTGGTTTCATGGCTTTGGCAATAGCGTGCCGGGGCTTTACACACGACGCCAGGCATCGAAAGCGTTAATCCTGTGATCCTGCGGCCTATTATTCCTCCGAAGGCCGCCGCTGATTCAAATAGGCCTCCCATTCCATGGGCAGTAACTGCTTTTTCTGGTTGTTGCAGTCCTTGCAGGCCGGCACCAGATTGCCTTTCGTGCTGCGCCCCCCCCGGGCGATCGGGACGATATGGTCCATGGTGAGTTCGCGGGCCGGAATGCGGCTTTGGCAATAGAAACAGATGCCGCGGGCGCATTTGCGTTTCCACCACGGGGAGCCCCGCAGCTCGCGCGCCTTGCGGCGCTCGCGCTTCAGATCGGCCTCCTCAATGAAAAAGTTGTAGGGATCCGTCATTGCTGCGCTGCTTTCCGGCGTGTCGGCTGCCAATCGCCGAGGCCTAGCGCCAAAAGGCGATAGAACCCCTCCGAGCCGCCCAGACCGCGCCGGCCGAAAAAATAATTGATTTCCAGAAAAATCGGGGTGTCCGGTGCCGAGACAGCCGGATCACGCGAAAAGATAACATCAAACGCGGCCAGGTCGATAGCGGTTTCACGGCAGGCACTGGCGACCGCCGTCTCGGCTGCGCGCATCAGATCGGGGTCCGCCTTGTCGTCGATACGCCCGCCCCGCGAAAGACCTATGCGAACGTAAGGGTCGCTGCTGGGCGCCACGACGCGCCAGTAGGTTCGACGCACGGCACCGATCACCACGACCCGCAGCACCCGGGGGGCGGTGGGAATAAAGCGCTGAATCACAAACCCGCTCTGAAGGGCGCTCTCGGTGCGCTCAAGGTCCTGCAAAACATGGTTCAGGGCCGCCATGTCCTGGGCCGGGTAAACCCCCTGGCCTTCACCGCCCCAGTCCCGTTTGACCATCAGGGGCGGGGCCAGGGGCATTTTATCCGGGTCCGGATAACGGGTGTTGAAGTCCTCGATATTTGAAAAGATCAAGGATTCCGGATGCGGGAGCCCCAGCTCGCGGAACAGCTTTACCTGGCCGGTTTTCCCGGGATAGGCGAACCGGGCCTCATAGTTGGGAAACACCCGGGCACAGGCCCGGCGGGCCGCCCGATAGAGGGATTCCCGGCAGCCCTGCGGCAGCAGGATGGCCGTGGCCTTGTCCATGGCCGCCAGATCTTCGGGGTCGGGGTCGCGGCCGGCGCACAGCCGGTTAACGTCGCCCTCCAGGATCGGATGAAAGGAAAGCAGCATGGGTTAATAGCCGAATTTGCGCAGCGCGCGCGTATCCCGGCTCCAGTTTTTCTGTACGCGCACAAAGAGCTCCAGATAGACCTTGGCCGCCAGCAGTCGTTCGATATCCGCGCGGGCGGCCTGTCCGATGGCTTTGAGTTTGCCCCCGCCCTTGCCGATGATAATGCCTTTTTGTGATCCGCGCTCCACATGAATCGAGGCATGGATGCGAATCGTTCCGCTGCGGCGCTCCTCCTTGAAAGCCTCCACGGTGACCGCCGATGCGTAGGGAATTTCCTCGCCGGTCAGCCGAAACACCTTCTCGCGGATGAGCTCGGCGACGATAAACCGCTCGGGAGCGTCCGTCAGGGTGTCTTCCGGAAAAAAAGGCGGGCCCTCGGGCAGCCGCTTCTGCATGGCATCCAACAGCGTTTCGATTTCAAGCCCCCGCAGGGCCGAAATGGTCAGAAGGGCCTCGAAAGGGCCTCTCGCGGACCAGGCCGCCATCTGGACCAGGAGTTCGTCTTTTGAGATCAGATCGATCTTGTTGAGGGCCAGCAGGAGGGGTTGGCTGGCCCCTTCCAGGCGTTTCAACAGATAGGTTTCGGCGGCCGGGTCGGGCTGGGCGGCATCGGCCAGGATCAGGACCAGGTCGACATCGGCCAACGCCGAGAGGGCCACATCGACGATCCGCACGTTGAGCGGTGTTTTCGATTGGTGCACCCCGGGCGTGTCGATAAAGACCAGCTGGGCCTCCTCGCGGTGGACCACCCCCAGAATGCGGTTGCGCGTGGTTTGCGGCTTGCGGGAAGTGATGGCGATTTTTTCACCCAGCATGCGGTTAAGCAGGGTGGATTTGCCGGCATTGGGGGCGCCCAGTATGGCGACGAAACCGGAGCGAAATCCATGGAAGTCGTGTGGGGTCGAAGGGGTCATGACGATGATCCCAGCATTTCCTCGATATGATCCCAGACCGCGGTGAGACCTAAGCCGCTTTTGGCCGAAAACAGCAACAGTTCATCTTCGCCCAGTGCCAGTTTGGCCGCAATCTGGCGTGCGGGGCGGATTTGTTTATTGCGGGACAGTTTGTCGGCCTTGGTGGCCACGATCCGGCAGGCAATCCCATGGTGGTCGAGCCAGTGCAGCAGCGTCTCCTCCTCCTGCCCGGGCGTGCGCCGGATGTCCACGATCAGAATCAACCCCCGGAGGCAGCGTCGCTGCGTGAGATAGGTTTCGATCATGGGCCCCCATTGGCGCCGCACCCCGGCCGGCACCTTGGCGTAACCGTAGCCGGGCAGGTCCACGAAGCGAAAGGCCTGGTTGATCCCGAAGAAATTGATGAGCTGGGTTCGGCCGGGCGTACGGCTGGTTTTGACGAGCCGCCGCCGGTTGACGAGCTTATTGATCAGGGAGGACTTGCCCACGTTGGAGCGGCCGGCAAACGCGATTTCGGGCAGGTCCGCCGGCGGGTACTGCTGCGGTTTGACCGCGCTGGTGATGAATTCGGCGGAATTAACGATCATGCCCGGGCCTTGACAGCTCGGCATACCGAAAGCCGCCGTCGGAGGTGCAGATCGCATCGGCCGCGCTAGCGGCGCCGGTCCAGATAGCGTTCCAGGCGATCCATGCCCTCGGCAATGTTTTCAAGCGAATTGGCATACGAAAACCGCAGGTAACCCTCGGCGTTGGGGCCAAAGTCGATGCCCGGCGTGACCCCCACGCGGG
>JASFTA010000432.1:0-3275 GCA_050114115.1 Desulfobacterales bacterium
AGGGGGCGCGAGGGCGCCTCCACGCGGTAGGTCTCCCCGATCTCCTGGCCCAGGTTGTTGCAATGGTAGGCCATGACATAGAAGGGGCGATGGTTGTCTTCGCCGGCATCCAGGATTTCGAGAATGTTGGGATGCGTGATGCCGGCCATTCGCCGGATCTCGTCTTCGAACAGGGAGCGTAGTTTGGCAGGACCGACAAGGTGTTCCAGGGGTTCCGTCGGTTCGAGGCGTTTGAGGGCCATGATGCGGCCGATCACCGGGTGGGACACCTTGTACACGCGCCCCATCCCGCCTTTGCCCAGAAGCCCCCGTACCTGATATCGGCCGATCTTCTTCATGACGTCGGCGTCGGCGTTTTCAGCGCAGGCGCAGGGCGTGCGCTTCCGGCAGCCCGGCATCCAGGATTTTTTGTATGGTCGCCTCGAAATCGTAGGGCACGAAGCGCAGCTCCACCGTCAGGGCGATCGGATCGAAAAGGACATATTTGGCATTGTTGTTGCCGTCACGCGGCTGCCCGACACTACCGACATTGATGATGTAGCGGGCGTCATCTTTCAGACGCAGTGGTTTGCGGCCGAAAGCGTATTTTTGGATTTGGCCCTCGGCGTATTCCACGATTTCGGGATAGTGGGTATGGCCGGTGAAGAAAATCTGCTCCTGTAGTTCGGTAAAGGTCTGGACCAGATCGTCATTGGAGGCCTGAAACTGGTAGATCACCGGTGAATCCGGCGGGAATCCGTGAACCAGGCGGAGATTTTCCTCCACCCGGCAGTAGGGGAACTGGTGAATCGTTTCAATGGCCTCCGGGGAGAGCATATCCACGGTTTTAAGCAGTGATTCGCGGGCCACGGGATTGAACCAGTCCAACTCGGTCGCATCGGTGACCGCCAGTTCATGATTGCCCAGGACCGAGGGGATACCGCGCTTCTCCAAGGTCTGGATGACGGCCTCCGGTTCGGGGCCGTAGCCGATATTATCTCCCAGACTGTAGATTTTTTTGATCGCCAGGGCGTCGATATCGAGCAGAACTTCCTCGAGCGCATCGAGATTGGCGTGGATGTCGGAGAGAATGGCGATTTTGGTCATGGTGCGGATTCCCATCAAGTATTAACGTGATAATACGGTCAGTCCCAGATAGGCCTCAATCAACTCCGGGCCGTAGAAAATATAGGCAATGGCGCCGAGGGCCAGAAAAGGGCCGAAGGGCAGTTTGGTTTTCAGGGTACCGCCGGAGCGCACCATCAGAAACAGCCCGATGAGGGTACCGCTCACGGATGAAAAAAAAAGGGTGAAGATCACCCCCCGCCAGCCGATCAAGGCACCGATCATGGCTAAAAGTTTGACATCGCCCATGCCCATGCCGTCCTTACCGGTTATCAGACGGTAGGCCAGCGCGACCAGAAGAAGACTGCCGCCACCGGTCAGGATGCCGATCAGGGCCTCCGTCCAGGATATTTTCGCCAGCCACCGTCCGGCCAGAAAGAAAATCGGGATCCCGGAGAGCGAGAGGACGTCCGGAATGATCTGATGATCGATATCGATGAAGGTGATGACGATCAGTACGGCGACGAAAAGGAAATAAACCGGGGTGGCCGCCGTTAGACCGTAACGCAGAAATAGCGCCAGGGCCGCCAGGCCGGTGATCAACTCCACCAGCGGGTAGCGCAGGGCGATGGCGGCGTTACAGTTGCGGCAGCGACCGCGCAGCAGCAGATAGCTGAGCACGGGGATATTGTCGTAGAAGCGGATCGATTGCTGGCATTGGGGGCAGGCCGAGGGCGGGTAGGCGATCGAGAGCCCGGCGGGAAGACGGTAAATGCATACATTCAGAAAACTGCCCACACAGGCGCCGCCAAGCAGTACGAACAGACTCATAATCTGGTTGGGTGACATGCTTCTCCTGCCATCGGCGCATCCCTTGGACGCAGGCGGACGGATGATCCAATCCGAGGCCTGCGGCGCACGCGACCGTCACCCCGGTAAACGATGGGCCGACCCACCGTATTAGGGTTATTTGTAGGCGCCACGGGCCAAAAAATCAAGCGGTATATTGTTTTTAGAAAAGGGCGTCTTATATTTATATGTTTTAAACTCGCTCAACAGAATGACGGGTTTGCGCTCCCTGTGGCGCTATCCGGGGATCGTGCGCCGGTGGCGTATGACAATTGCCCCGTCGAAGTTTACCACCGGTCGCCGCAGGGACCCAACGGCATCATCAGGAGTTATCATGGGTGAAACGGACAAGGACGATCTGGTCACGATAATCGACGAAGAGGACGGGGTTCCGGTGATACCCGGTATCCTGCCCCTGATGCCGGTGCGTGACGTGGTCATTTTTACGGATATGCTTCTGCCGTTGTTTGTGGGTCGCAAAAAATCGATCCGGGCGGTGGAGGAATCAGTCGGCAAGGACGGTTATCTTTTCCTGGCAACCCAGAGAGATCCCAACACCGAAGATCCCCAACCGGATGAGATCTTCGAGGTGGGTACCGTGGGCCGTATTTTACGAATGCTCAAATTGCCGGACGGCAGGGCCAAAACGCTGGTCCAGGGCGTATCCAAAGCCCGCATCGCGCGCTACGTGCGCAAGCGCGGTTTCTATCGGGTCAAGCTCGAACTCATTGACGAGACCCCCATGGAAGACGTCGATATCGAAGTCGAAGCACTCATGCGCAACGTGCGCGAGTACTCTGAAAAGATTTTGGCGCTGCGTGGAGAATTGTCCTCGGATGTCAATACGATCCTGGAGAGCATCGAAGATCCCGGCAAGTTGGCGGACCTGGTGGCCTCCAACCTCAAACTCAAAATCGATGAATCACAGGAAATTTTGGAGATTGTCGATCCGGTTGCGCGGCTCCAAAAGGTCAATGAGTTGTTGTCCCGGGAGATGAACCTCTCGGCGATTCAGGCCAAGATTCAATCCGAAGTAAAAGACGAGATCTCCAAAAATCAACGCGATTACTTCCTGCGCGAACAAATGCGTGCGATCCATCGCGAGTTGGGCGAAGCTGACGACAAGACCCGCGAAGTCCAAGAATACCAGCGCAAGATCAGCAAGGCCAAGATGCCCAAGGAAGCGCGCGATGACGCTCGCAAACAGCTACGGCGCCTGGACCAGATGCACGCGGACTCCGCCGAGGCCACCATCATCCGGACCTATCTGGACTGGATGGTGGAGGTGCCCTGGAGTAAGTCAACCCGCGACATGCTCGATATCGAGTTTGCCCGCAAAGTGCTCGACCGTGAACATTACGGCCTGGAGAAGATCAAAGACC
>JASFTA010000433.1:0-3275 GCA_050114115.1 Desulfobacterales bacterium
GTTTGGTCATTTGCAAAACCTTTGCAGACATGCTTTCCAAATCGCCGTAAAATGGTAATATATGGCATAAATTGAGTTTATTTGCAAAATATTTGTATTTATTTATCCAATGCAATAATTATTTGCATAATTTAAACAAAACAGCTATGTGAAATACGCGGTTTGATCAGTACCCTGCTAAATCGATTTGGTTCGTGCCCGTCCAGAAATGATAAATTTTGGTTCAGGGCAAGGCCGCTACGAATTTGAAACCGCAGGCGTAGTCAAGCTACGTCGAGGATTTCAAAAGAGCGAGAACGCCGGCCTGGGCCGAAAGATGCCTTTTGTGGATGGGCACTTGTTAACATTCGATCGAGGTCCTAAACGATGACGTCGACTTCACCTGCCATCCGGTCGACTATCTTCAAAGAGGGCCTGAGCGCCGGATGGCCCATCTGCCTGGGCTACCTGCCCATCGGCATGGCATTTGGGGTATTAGCGCAGAAGGCCGGACTCACGCCCCTGCAGATCGGCCTGATGTCCATCATGGTCTTTGCCGGCAGCTCCCAGTTCATTGCCGTCTCCATGCTATCCGCCGGGGCCTCGGCGCCGGCCATCATCACCACGACCTTCGTGGTCAACTTACGCCATGTGCTGATGAGCTCGGCCCTGGCGGTCTATCTACGCGCCGCCCACCGCGGCTTGCTCGCGCTCTACGCCTATGGCGTAACGGACGAGAGTTTCGCGGTCAATCTGCCGCGGTTCAATGCCGGCACCTGGAATCTGCCCCGGGCCCTGGTGGTCAACCACGCGGCCAACCTGACCTGGTTCATCAGTACCGTGGCGGGCGGCGTCGGGGGGCGCTTCATCCCGGAAGGGGCCTTGGGCATCGACTACGCCCTCATCGCCATGTTCATCTGCCTGCTCATCTACCAAATCAGACGTGCGCTTCATTTGATAACGGCCGTGATCGCCGGCTTGATCGCCGTGGGCCTGGCTCTTTTAATTCCCGGCAACACCTATATCGTCATGGCTTCCATCGCGGCGGCCACCGCGGGTGTCGTCATCCAACGCAAAATTATGCGGACTAATCCGGAAAATGGCTGATTATCTGCTACTCCTCCTGGGGATGGGCCTGGTCACCTATCTGCCCCGCTGGCTGCCGTTGCACTACCTTTCCCGGCGATCCCTGCCGGAATGGTTCATCCAGTGGCTGGAGCTGATCCCGGCGGCCATTCTCAGCGCGCTGCTGCTGCCGGCCCTGATCCTTGACGGGGCGCCCAGACATATCGATCTTCTGAAGCCGGAATTGTGGGTGGCCCTACCGACATTTGCCTTTGCCTGGTGGACGCGGTCATTGGGCGGCACGGTGGTCGTGGGCATGCTGTTGTTCTGGCTGGCGGGTAAGGTGGATCATTTGGGTTTTGCCTGGTGGGGATGAAACGACCGTCATAGCGCAAGCATCCCCTGAATGGAATAAATTGCAACCCCCTATCCCGCGTCAACCACTGCCGTAAGTCAATTAAGCGCAAGACATGCCAACCCGCAGAAATGGAGGTGAAAATGAAAAAACATATCATGCTCGCATGGATCGTTGCGGCCCTTTCTTGGGCTCTGGTCGCACCGGCCTACGGCGATCTATCGGTACCAAAGAACAAGCAGACGGTATTGGGCCTCTACGTTACGGCCCGGGAGGCTTTTACCCGCTGGCACACGGACAAGGCCCGCATCAAGATTCTGGATGTTCGCAGCCCAGGCGAATACATCTTTGTCGGCCATGCCCCCATGGCTGTCAATATACCGATAAGATTCCTGGGACCCAGGGTCGATGCCGGCACCAACCGACCGGTGATGCCGCTCAATGAAAACTTTGTCGCAGACGTCCAGAAAAGATTCAAACCCGCGGACACCCTCCTGGTCATGTGTCGATCCGGCGGCCGAAGCGCGGCCGCCGTGGACATGCTGGCCAAGGCCGGGTATAAAAATGTCTACAATATCGTGGATGGATTCGAAGGGGATGCCCTTAAGCTTCCCGGAAGCTACAACAACGGCCGACGCCTCGTGAACGGCTGGAAAAATTCCGGCGCACCCTGGACTTACCGGCTTGATCCACAATTGACCTATAATCGCTGATACGCCCGGCGGGATTGAGCATTGACGGCATCGATGGTATTGACATGAGGAATATTCAATTCCCCTCCTTAAACCCCAATCGGAGGTTAAAGATGGAAAACCAGGCACCACCGCAAAAATTCCGCCATATCGCCGCCAATATCGTCATCCTGGTTGCCCTCGTCGTCATTGGCGTAAAATGGAATCCCGCCCACATGAATACGGCCTGGCTGCTCATCATGGTGCTCATGTTGGCCTTCATGGTGATCTTCAGCCATGGCATCACGGGCGATTGGCGATCGCTTCTGATCGACGGGCGTTTCCGGATGTCTTTGAGCCGTCTGCAGTTGCTGTCGTGGACCTTGCTGATTCTGTCGGCCCTTCTAGCCGCGGTCTATAAAAATTTGGGGCTGGACGAGCCTGGGCCCCTGGAAATTATAATTCCCCCCGAACTCTGGGTCCTGATGGGCATCAGTACGGCCTCGGCCATATCCGCACCGGCCGTGATGGCCAACAAACGCAAGGTGCAGCCCGACGCCAGAGAAAAGAAGGCCGTCAGGAAGGCCATGAAGCATCAGCATTATGCCGTGCCCGATCTGGACGGGGTCATTCTTAAAAACAAGGGGTTCAAAGATGCCCGCTGGGGTGATCTACTCAAAGGGGATGAAACCGGCAATGCGGTCTCGGTTGATCTGGGCAAGATTCAGATGTTTTTTTTCTCGTTTATCATTATTGTCAGCTACGGGATCGCCATCGCCAAACTCCTCGCCGGCGATGGGGAGATCTCCGCGCTCCCGGCGGTGGATGAGGGTATGAATGTCCTGCTTGGGATCAGTCACACCGGGTACCTGGCCAACAAGGCGGTGGCCCACAGCAAACCGCAGGAACCCGAGGACGACGCCCCCAAACCGAAGGCTCCAGCGGGACAAGCGACCGACCCGGAAGATGAAGACGCTTGAATGGCGCCCGACGCCATGGCAAACCACCATCCAGCGCTCGGACTGCGCGGTTTTCCCGCCGTTTTGGGTTGCGTGCCCATTGTGTCGTCTTTCAGGGTGTCCCCGTCAATCGTAACCATGAAAGGGGGTGGCTATGCCGGACTATTACATCGCATTCTGGAACCTCGAAAATCTTTTCGACGTTTCAACCGCTTCGCGCAGATCAGACAAGCTCAAACGCGTTCT
>JASFTA010000434.1:0-3273 GCA_050114115.1 Desulfobacterales bacterium
CCCGGTGAGGCTTGAATGGCCAGACGGGTGAAATTCTGGAGGGCCGTCGGGTCATAGACGATCTTCATGGCGCGACCCCCGAGAACATAGGAGGGCCTGACGATCACCGGATAGCCGATGGTTTCAGCCACCTGCACGGCTTCGGCCACGTCCATGGCCGTGCCGTTGTCGGGCTGCACCAGCCCGAGCTTCTTGAGCATGGCCTGGAACTGTTCGCGGTCCTCGGCCCGGGCGATGCTGTGGGGATGGGTTCCCAGGATGTGAACGCCGGCTTTCAGGAGACCCGCCACCAGATTCAGGGGGGTCTGACCCCCGAACTGGACGATCACACCCATGGGTTTTTCGGTCTCAACGATGTGGAGCACATCCTCCAGGGTCAGGGGCTCGAAATAAAGCTTGTCCGAAGTGTCGTAATCGGTACTCACGGTCTCGGGGTTGCTGTTGACCATGATGCTTTCCACGCCTTCCTCCCGCAGGGCGAAGGAGGCATGGACGCAGCAGTAGTCGAACTCGATGCCCTGGCCGATGCGGTTGGGGCCACCGCCCAGGATCATGACCTTGTCAACCGATGTTTGACGCGCTTCGTTTTCCTCCTCGTAGGTGGAGTAAAAGTAGGGGGTCGCCGCCTTGAATTCGGCCGCGCAGGTGTCCACCAGTTTGTAAACCGGCCGCAGGCCGGCCTTCCAGCGGCGGTCGCGGATGGCTTCCTCATCGCCGCCGTTCAAATGGGCCAACTGGATATCGGAAAACCCGTAGGCTTTGGCCGTTTTCAGCAGGCGATCATCGATGGGACCATCGATCCGGGCGATTTCACGCTCCAGATCGACGATTTGACGGATCTGATAGAGGAACCAGGGGTCGATGCTGGTCAACTCGTAAATATCCTCGATCGAAAAACCCTGCCGGAGAGCGTGTCGCAGATAAAAGATCCGCTGGGAGTTGGGCGTCACCAGATGGTGTTCGATATCGGCACGGGTCAGCACGGCGGTCTGATCATCGCCAGCATCGATATGATTTACGGGATCACGGCCATCAGCGCCCAGGCCGTAGCGGCCGATCTCCAACGAGCGCAGCCCTTTTTGCAGGGCTTCCTTGAAGGTGCGGCCGATGGACATGGTTTCCCCCACGGACTTCATGGCCGTGGTGAGAAAATCGGGCGTCTCCGGGAATTTCTCAAAGGTCCAGCGCGGTATCTTGACCACGCAATAGTCCAGGGTCGGTTCGAAGGAAGCCAGGGTTTCACCGGTAATGTCGTTGGGAATTTCATCCAGGGTGTAGCCCACGGCCAGTTTGGCCGCGATCTTGGCAATGGGAAAACCGGTGGCCTTGGAGGCCAGGGCCGAACTGCGCGAAACCCGCGGGTTCATTTCCACCACGATCATCTCTCCGGTCCGAGGATTGATCGCAAATTGAACATTGGAGCCCCCGGTATCGACGCCGATCTCGCGCATGATGGCCAGGGAGGCGTTGCGCATGATCTGGTATTCCCGGTCACTCAGGGTCTGAGCCGGGGCCACCGTGATACTGTCGCCGGTGTGGATCCCCATGGGATCAAGGTTTTCGATCGAACACACGATCACGACATTGTCGCACTTGTCGCGCATGACTTCCAGCTCGTATTCTTTCCAGCCCAGGACAGACTCTTCCAGCATCACCTGGGTGATCAGGCTGGCATCCAGGCCGGCCTTGGCCGTGCGTTCGAGATCTTCGGGGTTGTAGGCCACCCCGCCGCCGGTGCCGCCCAGGGTAAAGCTGGGCCGAATGATGATGGGAAAACCGATCTCGGCGGTGATGGCGCGCGCTTCTTCCATGGTGGTGGCAATGCCGCTCCGGGGGATGCGCAGGTCGATATTGGCCATGGCCTGGCGAAAAAGGTCACGGTCTTCGGCTTTCTGGATGGACTCCAGGGTGGCGCCGATCATTTCGACCTGGAAGCGATCCAGCACGCCGCGCTCGGCCACCCCAACCGCCGTATTTAAACCGGTCTGCCCGCCCAGGGTCGGCAGGAGGGCATCCGGCCGCTCCCGTTCGATGATCCGGGTGACCGCATCGGGGTTAACCGGTTCGATATAGGTCCGATCGGCCATTTCCGGGTCGGTCATGATGGTGGCCGGATTGCTGTTGACCAGCACGACCTCGAATCCCTCTTCCTTGAGGGCCTTGCAGGCCTGGGTGCCGGAGTAGTCGAACTCGCAGGCCTGGCTGATGATGATCGGCCCGGCACCGATGATGAGAATCTTCTGAATATCAGTTCTTTTGGGCATAAATTCAGATCTCTGTATAGTTCCGCGGTTTCATCGCGGGGCCATCAGGGCCGGGGCTCTGAGCGCCGGCAGATCCATCGTCAGGAAGCGCTAGCGTCCATCAATCGCTTGAACTCGTCAAAGAGATAGCGGGCATCATGGGGCCCGGGCGATGCTTCGGGATGGTACTGCACCGCGTAAAGCGGGTAGCGGCGGCTGCGAAAGCCCTCCAGGGTGTTGTCGTTGAGGTTGATATGGGTAATCTCGATGTCCTTGTCTTTCAAGGAATCAGGATCCACGGCGAATCCATGATTCTGGGAGGTGATCTCGATGCGTCCGCTGGCCAGGTGCTTGACGGGCTGGTTGGCCCCCCGGTGTCCGAATTTCAGCTTGAAGGTTCGTCCGCCCAGGGCCAGCCCCATGAGCTGGTGGCCGAGGCAAATGCCGAACATGGGCCGGTAGCCGATCAATTCCCGGATGGTCTCGATGGCGTAGCGGACCGGTTCGGGATCGCCCGGACCGTTGGACAGGAAAATGCCGGCGGGCGCCATGGCCCGGATTGTTTCCGCCGGGGTCCCCGCCGGCACCACGACCACTTCGGAACCGGCCTGGGTCAGGCATCGCAGGATATTGTACTTAATCCCGAAATCCAGCGCCACCACCGAATGTTGGCGGCCACGCGCCTGCCAAACGTCCCGGTTCAGGGCCATCGTCGCGTCTTGCGCATCGAGCGGCACGGGCTGGTCGTCCACCCAGCGGTAGGGCGCATCAACGCTTACGGTGCTGGCCAGGTCCTGTCCCTCCATGCCAGGGATGGAGCGCGCCTTTTCAGCGCAGGATACCGGGTCCAGGTCATGGGTGGTCAGAATGGCCCGCATGGCGCCCGCCTTGCGGATATGGCGGGTCAGGGCTCGGGTGTCCAGAGCTTCCACGCCGATAATATCCTGGGACTTGAGGTATTCGGCCAGGGAGGCCGTTGCCCGGTAGTTGCTGTGAAAGGGTTGGTATTCCTTGATTAAAAAGGCGGCCA
>JASFTA010000435.1:0-3273 GCA_050114115.1 Desulfobacterales bacterium
CCTTGAATGGTGATGAAGGGCCGGTTATCGGGGGCCGATCATCTTGGTGCTCAATCTGATATGAAATCCGCAAAAAATCACAAATCAAGGTTTGACCCCATTGGTAGACTGACCCCATTGGTAAACGGAATATGCGTCGCCTAGTTTACCTTTCGGCGATGACTGACGGTGTCATTTCAATCCAAGCGCAACCCTTCCGGGGGCAAGCCCCTCAAGGACTTCGGGTGCCAGGGCGTCGGTCGGCTTGACCAGGAACACCCGTTCGGCTTCCACCCGTTTGGCATCGAGGAGATAGTTTTGGACCGCCAGGGCCCGGGCATAGGCCAGCTCCTCCAAAGCCGCCCGATCCACTTCGATATGCTGCCGGATCAGGGCCTCCGCCTCGGCGGGGGGCAGGGTTTTCTCCATCCCCATAAAGTTCTCCGGTTTCGCGAAGGTTTCGGCCTCGTAGGCTGCCTGCAGAAATTCCTCGTATTCTTCCGGCGCAATCACAATGTCATCCAGGGGGGCGGCGGCCTGGCCGTCTTCCGCCAGCCGAAGGGCTTTCTGGGCCTGCAGTTTGCGCTGGAAGAGCAGATCGGCATAGGCTGGGGTGTCGCTGGCCGGATCAGCGTAACCGGAGATTTCGAGCCTCAGTGCCGGCCGGTCGTAAAGAACCTTGCGCAGGGCATCGAGCTTCTCGATGGTGGCGCTGGTCAGACGGCGGCGGCCGGGTTCGAATTCCAGTTGGTCGAGATCTTCGCCCTCGAACATGCTGCCCAGCAGGGCAAAGGGCGATGTCGCTGCCTTGATGATTAGGCTGACAAAAGCCTTCAATACGATGCCGCCGATGGAGAAGTCGGGATCATCCATGTCCCCCGAGACCGGTAGGTCGATGTGGATTTTACCGCGACGGTCTTTCAGCAGGGCCACAGCCAGGTCCACGGGCAGGTCGAGGTCGTCGGGGCTGTCCACGCTGGCGCCGAAGTCGAACTGATCGATAAAAATGTCATGATCGGCTTTCAAAGCCCGGTTTGCGATATGATAGCGGGTTTTTATGGAGAGCTTGCCTTGGCTGATGGTACGCCCCACGTATCGGCCGGCATAGGGGCTGGCAGCCGTAAGATCCACTTGCTGGAAGTCTAACTTCAGGTTGGCGTACATCTCGGCTGCCAGGGGATCGATCTCGCCGCGGATGGTCACCGGTGCGTGGCCCTGAAGGCGTCCCTGGATGTCCACTCTGGCAGGATCGGTCGCCGCGCTGGATAGTCCGGAAATACGGGTTTCAACGGATTCGATCACGGCCTGGAAGCCCGGCTTGAAACTGCGGTCCGCAAATACGATCTTGCCGCCGCGACCCTGCAATGCGCCGATATTTATCGGCATCGGTGACGCTTGCCCTGCGGTTTCGTCGTCAGGGGCGGCTTCTTCGGTTTCAACCGCCGGTGTGCGATCCTCCTCTTCCGGCGTGAGTACGGTGGCCATGGCCAGGTTGAGCCGGCCCTCTTCATCGATCAGCAGGTGGCTGAAAGGCTGGTCCACGCGAATTTCCCGTATCGTCAGGTAGGAGGGATTGACGCCGATGTCCATGCCATCCAGATTCAGGGCCTGCCAGGTGACAAAGGGGCGTGCCTTCCGGCGGTCCAGGGTGCGGAAGTCGGTGATGGCGGCCTGGCCTTGGTAGACGATGGCCGGTGGGCCGCCTTCACCGCCTTTGATGGTCAGATCTCCGCCGACGGAAAGATCCCCATCGGCCAGTACGACGCCGAGGTAGGGTTTGATGAACGGGTAGAACGCGGTCAGATCTACCCGCTCCAGGTTCAACTGGACATCGGCTTTCAGGGGCGTCAGGGTCAAGGTTGTGCGGGATGTCAGGCGGCCGGATTCGTTGATGCGGCCGTTGAGCGCCATGTGCGTCTCCGCCTGAGGTTTGGTGGAGAAATCGCTGACCTCCAGATCGATTTGGTCAATCATGACCGTCACCGGGTCTTCAGGTATCAGGTTGGCTCCGTGGATCGCATAACCGGACAATTGCGCTTTCTGGACATCGATCTGCCAGGGTTCGGCCGCACTCGCCGCGGTCGCCTCCTCGCCGGTTTCGGACGGCCCCAGGAAGACATCCAGGTTCAGCTGGCCGTCGCCCAGGCGCCGGATTTCGAATCGGCCATCCCGCCCGGCAACCTCCCCGATCCGTACGCTCTGGCGGTCGATCTCGACGTGGGTGCGGTCCACCGTGAGGCGGGGGATCCGGATCATCGTGTGCGTCTGTTTTCCGCCTTCCGGGCCGCTGTCCGTTGGGGACTTGAGATCGTCTACGCTGAGTTGGGCGTCCTCGAGGATGACCCGGGCGATCTTGAAAACGGGGGGCGGCAGGTTGATCTGGCGGAAGGCATCGCGGGGTGCGAGGGCATCGCGGGTACGCACCACCTTTTCGGTCGGCAGCCGTGTCAGCGTGAAGGCCGGACGCTCGAGGCGAATCTCTCCGATGCTAATGATGCCGTCCATAGGGGCCAGGGCACTGATATCGATGGCCAGCCGGTCCAGTTTCAACAGGGGGCGATTGGCACCATCGGTCATGTCCAGGGTTTTCAGAGCCAGTCTCCCCGCGGCATTGAGCGTCTGGGTACCGTCCGGGTGGCTCATATAAACAAGGCTCAGTTTGACATCCAGGAGGCCGGTTAGAATCTTGACGCCGGCATCCGGGGGGACATAGGGCATATAAGCCGCCAGATCGATGCCCTGCAGGTCCAGGATGATTTCGGTTTCCCGCGAGTCGGCAAAGGGTTTGACCTGGCCCTGCAGCTTGAAGGGCGTTCCGTTGACAGTGGCGTTGAAGTGAGGGTTCACGAAGATATCGATCTGGGCCGGAAGGTTGGACAGAAAGGGCAGGGCCATATCGATGTTCGTGATGTGGTGCGTTTTGCCCCGGAGGTCGTCCTGAAAGTGGATCTCGCTGTCCCTGATCTGGATGTTGTTCAACGAAAAACGGAACGGCTCCCCGGGCGGGGTTTCTTCGGTGGGTGGCGGTGTTGCCGGCGTCGTTGCAGGCAGAAGGTCCGCGAAGTTCCAGCGGCGATCCTTGCGCAGCACCGGGGCGGCATAAAGGCCGTCCAACCGGACCGCTTTGAACACCGGGGCCCATTTGAAAAGGGAGACGGCCTGGAGATTGACATACAACTCGCGAAAGGAGGCTAAGGGGTCGTCCCCATCCGGTTCCAAAATGGCCAGCTCCCGGATCGTGGCCGAAAGCGTGTACGGGTTCAACCGCACCGCGCCGATATGAACATCCCCCTG
>JASFTA010000436.1:0-3267 GCA_050114115.1 Desulfobacterales bacterium
TGGGCCCTGTTGCTGGTCATGGGCGCCGCCGGACTGATCGCCGCCGGAATCGGCATCATCGGCTATCTGGCTAAAAATCCCCTCACCGGCGTTGCGCCCCGAACGGCTTCCCAAACGGTCGCCCCCGTGCCAACGCCGCCGGCACCTTCCACCGATCTCCAGGAACCGGCGCCGAAACCCCAGGCCGCCTCATCGGACGCAGCCCTGACGGCGGCCGAAGAACAACTGGCCCAATGGCTGCAGCTCCATGATCAACTTCAATCCGCCCAGGCCTCTGCCTGGGCACCGGAGAAGTTGACAAACATCGAAGCCGTTGCGCAGGAGGCCGACGCGGCCATGACGCAGAGGGCCTACCCTCTGGCAAGGGAGACTTACGCCGCCGCCATCGCCGAAGGTAAATCCCTGCTGGCTGGCAGGGATGCGCTTTTTGCATCCCAAATGGCACAGGGCCAGGAGGCCCTGGCGGCCGATCAGCCGGCTGAAGCGCAGACCCATTTCGAAATGGCCCTCAAAATCAAGCCGGGCGATGACGCGGCACGCCAGGCCATGGCGAATGCCGAACTGCGGGGACAGATCCTGCCCTTGGTGGCCTCGGCCCAGGCGCATGAGCGGGAAGGACGCTACGACCTGGCCCTGGCGGATTATGAATCCGTCCTCAAACGCGACCAGACCTACGCGCCCGCCCGCCGGGCTGTTGAGCGTCTCAAGGCGCAATTCGCGGAAGAACAATACAACCGACTGGTCGCCGAAGGGCTTAATGCTTTATACCAGCAGCGGCTAAGTGAAGCGCGCGCTCATATCAAGGACGCCCTGCAATATCGGCCCGGGGGCCACGAGGCCCGTGAAGCCCTGCACCAGATCGATACCGCGGCGCGCGAACAACAGATCGCCCGGTTGCAGCGTCGGGGGCGTGCGGCCGAAAGCCAGGAAATCTGGACCCGGGCCCTTAAAGCTTATGAAGATGTCCTGGCCATCGATCCCGCTCTGCAGTTTGCCCGGGAGGGGGCCGCGCGCACACGTGAACGCATCCGCCTGGACAAACGCCTGCGCTTCTATTTGGACCATCCGGATCGTCTGGCCTCCGAGCGCTATCTGGAAGAGGCGCGCCTGTTGCTCATCGCCGTCGAAGCCCTCAAGCCTCGTGGGCCTCGCCTGGCACAGGAAATTCATTCGTTGCAGACAGCCCTTCAGACCGCCCAAGTTCGCATCCCGGTGACCCTCGTGTCGGACGGACAGACCGAAGTAGCGGTGCTGCGTGTGGCCCGTCTGGGACGCATCACCCGTGAGACCCTTGAACTGCGCCCAGGGATCTACACCATTGTCGGGGCGCGCAACGGTTATAAAGACGTTCGCCAGACCATTCGCATCCAAGCGGATCAAACGGCGTTGCAGGTGGCAATCGCATGCAAAGAAAAGATCTGAATCGTGGGGATCAAGCCAATCAAACCACCCCACCGGATACCGATGGCCTCCCGGCCGTGACCCCGGTGGCCTTCGAACCCCGCGGCCAAGCCGCCACAGGTCAGTCTAATCGCGCACGACGGCTTTGGCTCCTGGCTTTAGCGCTGCCGGCCGTTCTGCTGGCCGCCACGGCCTGGTTTGTATTCACCGCCCGTCAACTGGAACTCGCAATCGATCCAGCCCCCACCGAGATCTCGATCAAGGGCGGCCTTCCCGCACCCCGCCTCGGCACGGCCTACCTGATTCGCCCCGGCCAATACCGTCTGCATGCCGTCCGCCCCGGCTACCACGACCTGGACACCGATCTGCTCATCGACACCACCAAACACCAGACCCTCACCTTCCGCATGATCAAACTGCCCGGAAGCATCGATCTGACCACCCACCGGGCGGACCGCCCGTCCGAGATGGTCGCCGGTGCCATCATTCGACTCGGGGGCGAGGAAATCGGTCAGAGCCCTTTGGAAGCGGTGGAAATCCCCGCCGGCCGGCATACCATCGAACTGCAGGCACCCCTTTACAAAACCCGCGAAGCCACCATCGAGGTGGCGGGCGAGGGCCGCCGCCAGACCTTCACTTTTGGTCTGGAACCCAACTGGGCCGATGTTCAGTTCACCACCGATCCCGCCGATGTGCAGGTCAAAATCGCCGGCCGCGGCCTGGGCCGCACGCCTTTGACGATTCCCGTGGAAGCCGGCCGGCACGTGGTCAGCTTCCGCCGGGAAGGCTACAAACCCGGCCGCACCGACATTCGGGTGACCGCCGGCCAACCCCAGAAAGTGCCGCTGTTTCGTCTGGAGAAAATCGACGGCCGCCTTTTTGTGACCTCCCGGCCTTCCGGCGCCAACGTCACCGTCGATCGGCACTTCCACGGCCAGACACCGCTGGACATCACCCTATCGCCGGACCAGGAGCACGTGGTGCGCATCTCTGAGCCGGGTTTCAAGACGGCCGAGCACCGCGTGACGGTTGCCCCCGGCGCGCGCACCTCGATTGCCGCCGATCTTGTGCCACGGCGCGGCCAAATCCGCTTCAAGGTTTCCCCTCCGGACGCCCGATTGCTGGTCAACGGCGAGCCATATGGCAAAGTGCCGGCCACGCTGGATCTTCTGGCGGTGAAGCACAATATTCAGATCGTCAAGGACGGTTATCGCGATTTTCGCACCCAGGTGACGCCCCGGCCCGGCTATCCCCTGCAGCTCAGGGTCAAACTCAAACGCCCCTATGAAACCGACGTTCCCGGTGTGATCCAAGCGCCCAACGGGTACCGTTTGAAACTCATCCAGCCGACGGCCTTTCAAATGGGGGCCTCGCGTCGTGAACAGGGGCGGCGGGCCAACGAGACCCTGCGCCAGGTGCGTCTGATTCGCCCTTTTTACATGGGGTTGATGGAGGTCACCAACGGCCAGTTTCGCCAGTTCCAGGCCGCTCACGATGCCGGTATCTTTAAAAACTACAGCCTGAATCGCAACAAACAGCCGGTGGTCCAGGTCACCTGGGAGCAGGCCGCGGCGTTTTGCAACTGGCTAAGCCAGCGGGAAGGACTGCCCCAAGCCTATGTTCGTAAAGGCGATGGCCTGGTGCCGGTCTCCCCACCCAACCATGGTTATCGTTTGCCGACGGAAGCCGAGTGGGCCTTCTGCGCCCGTGTCGACGCGTCGGGCGCGGTGAACAAGTATCCCTGGGGCAAGGCTTTCCCGCCGCCGGACAAGACCGCCAACCTGGCCGATACAAGCGCACAGACAATTCTGGATCTGTACCTCGAAAATTACACGGACGGCCATCCGGTGGCTGCACCGCCGGGCA
>JASFTA010000437.1:0-3265 GCA_050114115.1 Desulfobacterales bacterium
CAGATTCCCCGTGGGTTCGTCGGCCAGCAGCATGGACGGCTTCTGCACCAGCGCGCGCGCCAACGCGACCCGCTGTTGCTCGCCGCCGGAGAGCTGCGTGACCCGATGCGAAAGACGCTGCGACAGTCCGACCCGCGTTAAAAGCCGACGGGCACGTCGACGGGCGGTGTTCCGCGAATGACCGTTGATCAAGGCCGGCATCATCACGTTTTCAAGGGTCGTGAACTCCGGCAGGAGGTGATGAAATTGAAAGACAAACCCGATCGCACGATTGCGAAAGGCCGCCAGGCGATCGGCGCTCATTGCAAAAACATCCTTTTCCGCAAACAGGATGCGGCCGTCATCAGGGCGATCAAGCGTCCCCAGGATATGCAGCAGGGTCGACTTGCCGATACCGGAGGCGCCGACGATCGCCAGGGTTTCGCCGGCTTTCAATTCAAAATCAATGCCATCTAAGATGTTGATCCGCAGAGCAGCACTGCTTTGAAAGCTCTTATGCAGATTGCAGACCCGTATCAGGGGGGCCGCGCTGGCGTCCAATCGTTCTTCCCTTGGCAACGGTCTATCCATAGCGGATTGCGTCTACAGGATTTAAGCGGGCCGCCTGCCTGGCCGGGTACAGGGTGGCCAGAAAACATATCCCGATCGCCGCCAAGGCTATGCTGAATACATCCATGGTCTGCAACTGAACCGGCAGTTTGGTGAAATAGTAGACGTCCCCGGGCAGCTTAATAATCGGGTAGCGCTCCAGTAGGGCGCACAGCAGGGTGCCCAGCCCAACCCCGATAAGCGTCCCGGAAAGGCCAATTACCATCCCCTTGATCACGAAAATTCTCATGATGTGCGCATTCGTGGCGCCCATTGCTTTTAATATGGCGATATCTTTTGTTTTTTCCATCACCATCATGATGAGCGTGCTGGCGATGTTGAAGGCGGCCACCAGAACGATCAAGGTGAGGATCACAAACATGGCCACCTTTTCAAGCCTTAGGGCATAGAAGAGATTGGCGTTCATCTGCATCCAGTCCTGGACGCGATAGGGAAACCCGAGACGCGAACGAATGCGTTTGGCAATTTGATCGGCGCGATAGATATCATCCACCCGGATTTCGATACCGCTCACCGTATCACCCAATTTTAGAATACGCTGGGCATCCTCGAGCCGGACAAAGGCATAGGCTTCGTCGAATTGATACATGCCCGATTCAAAGAAACCGGCCACGCGAAACCGTTTCATGGAGGGCACATGACCCATCGGTGAGACAACCCCACGGAAAGATATGACATAGAGCGTATCACCGCGCACGACCCCCAGCTTGCGGCTCAACTCTTTGCCCAAAACCACGGGTGCCATGGCACTGGCGGTCGACGTGGTCGATTCAGGCGGATAAAGGATGCGCATCGCGTCGCCGATGCCCTCAATCCCCATTTCAAGTTCGGTGGGCTTGTCCACGCCCTTCAGAACGGCGCCGGAAAGACCAGTTGGAGAGCGTAGCATAACTTGGGTGAGGATGAAAGGTCGTGCGGCCACGATGCTCTCGAATTGTTGAATCTTCTGGATGACGTCCGGATATTCCGTAAATTCACCACCGTAGCGCATCAAAACGGCATGTGATTGGACCCCCAGAATCCGCGAGCGGAACTCGGACTGCGCGCCCGCCATAACCGCGATGACCACGATCAGGGCCATCACCCCCACCGCGACCCCGGCCGTGGAAAGAATCGTGATCAAAGAGATGAACGCCTGCTTGCGCCGGGCCCTCAAGTAACGGGCCCCTATGAAGACTTCAAATCGCATTCAACACCCGTTTCCTTCCCTCCGGCGGCAACCCATCATCGGACAGCCGGTTTCATATGGGGGAAGAAAATGACCTCGCGAATGGAAGCCGCATCGGTCAGCAACATGGCCAGTCGATCGATGCCGATCCCTTCGCCCGCCGTGGGCGGCATCCCGAATTCAAGCGCCTCGATGTAATCCTCGTCCATGCAATGGGCCTCCGTATCCCCCGCCTGACGATCGGCCACCTGTTGCCGAAAACGCTCGCGCTGATCTGCCGGATCGTTCAATTCCGAGAAGCCGTTAGCGATCTCACGCCCGGCGATAAACAATTCGAAACGCTCGGTCACCTCGGGTTCGCTGTCTTTGCGACGGGAAAGGGGGGAGACTTCCACGGGGTAGCCGGTGATAAAGGTGGGTTGGATCAGTTGCGGTTCCACCAGGGCATCGAAGAGTTTGGTGATGATTTTACCCCGACGTCCGTCTTTGGTGATCGGAACCCCCCGGCGGTGCGCCAGGGCCAGCAAACCTTCCCGGTCGGTTAAAAGCGCCCGCGGCACATCGCCTAACTGCTCAAGCGCCTCGGCCAGGCTCATCCGCGCCCAGGGCCCCGCCATCTCGATCGTATGGCCCTGGTAGGTGATCGCGGTTTGGCCGCAAATCTCTTCGCTTACTTGCGCAAACATGGCTTCCGTCATGGTCATCAGATCTTCAAAGTCGGCGTAGGCCTGGTAGAATTCAAGCATCGTAAATTCAGGGTTGTGCTGGGTGGAAACGCCTTCGTTGCGGAAATTGCGGTTGATTTCGAAAACCCGCTCCAACCCGCCAACCACGAGGCGTTTCAGGTATAACTCAGGGGCAATCCGCAGATAGAGGTCCATGTCGAGCGCCTTGTGATGGGTTACGAAGGGCTCAGCTTCGGCCCCGCCCGCCAGGGGCTGCATCATCGGCGTTTCGACCTCCAGGTAATCATGCGACAGCATAAAACGGCGAATACTTTGCACCATCTGGCTGCGACGCATGAATAGCTGGCGAACTTCCGGGTTCATGATCAAATCGACATAGCGCTGCCGGTAACGTTTCTCGGGGTCTTTGAGACCATGAAATTTTTCCGGCAGCGGGCGGTAGGCCTTGGCCAGCAATTGAATCTGATCAGCCAGCAGCGTCCATTCGCCGGTACGTGTCTGAAACATTGTCCCGCGGATACCGATAAAATCGCCGATATCGAATTTCTTGAAAAGGGTGTAAAGGTCGGCCCCGACCTTGTCTTTGCGAACATAGGCCTGCAGTTGGCCGGTCCGGTCACGAAAGCGCAGAAAAGTTGCTTTGCCGAAACGATTGAGGGCCATAATGCGTCCCGCTGCCGCGATTTCGGGCAACTGGCCCTCTTGCGCGGCATCCGCCGGGGGCAAAGCCGCCTGGATATCGGCAACGGTATGGGACACACGGAAATCGTTGGGATATAATGGCACACCGGCGGACTTGAGT